>CAYVAH010000005.1:0-10541 GCA_964449215.1 Candidatus Undinarchaeota archaeon
TGCGACGGCGAGCACAGTCAGGAGAACAGCAGCTTTAGTCTCAACCAAATCATATTCACCCCTATTTTTATTCCGTCCCACACCCCTGTTCCTTTTTTCGGGTCATGGTATATCACAGGTATTGTGACCTGGGCAATTTTCAGCCGGTTGTAGGAAGCCCTCGCTGCAATCTCAGTGTCCACAAAATAGCCGTTGCTGTTCCACATAATTTTCTCTATTACCCCGGGCTTCACAGCTTTGAAGCCGCACTGGGTGTCCTTTATAGCTCCCCCAAAAAGCAGGTTGAACAATCTCTGCAGGGACCAGTTTCCGAAGCGCTTTATCAGGGGCATCTTCCCCCCAATCCTCTGGCCAAAAACGATATCGGCGGATTCCAACCTTTTTAGGAGCTTGGGTATGTCCTTCGGCCGGTGCTGTCCATCCGCATCCAGCATCACTATTTCGCCCCCGAGCTTCTTGGCACGCATGACACCCTCTCTCAGTGCATGACCCTTACCGAGGTTCTTCACCAATCTTATGACCCTGGCTCCTGCTTTCTTTGCCTCCCGGGCGGTTCCATCGGTTGATCCATCATCAACCACAATTACAGCATTAACGAATTTTTTCGTGCTACTGACGACTTTGCCAACCCTCCCCTCTTCATTGTATGCGGGAATTACAGCCACGGTCATTTCTTGCTCACCATATACTCCCCGAGGAAGAGATAGTCAAGGTCAGAGTTCAGGAAGGTGTATATCGCGTCCTCCGGGCTGTTCACTATGGGGTCTCCGTGAAGGTTGAAACTCGTGTTGAGGAAGCCGCCCATCCCCGTGAGTCTCTCGTACCAGGAGAGCAGCTTGTGGTACTCAGGGTTCCAGTCCCTGCGGACCACCTGCGGCCTACCTGTCATGTCCCCCTGGTGCAGTGCGGCAATCAAGTGCTCTCTGGCGGGTGCCTTGGTTTCGAAGGCGAGTATCATATAGGGGGCGAATCTGGCGTTTTCAAAATACCTGTTATTCCACCTGTCGAGAATCGAAGGGGCAAAGGGCATCCAGAAATCTCTTTTCTTTATGGCCTTGTTTATCTTCCACACCACTCGAGGGTCCGAGGCATTTGCCATTATGCTTCTGTTTCCGAGTGCCCTCGCACCCCATTCCATCCTGCCGCTGCACCTTGCAACTATTTTTCCTCTCGCCACAAGCTCAGCCATCTTCTTTTCAGGGTTCCTGACTTTTTCCGATACTACCCTGCTGTCATTTGGTTCGTAACTGTATTCTGGACCGAAATAGATTGGCCCAAGCTTCTCGGGGATCTTTCCTGTGGTTTCAGTGTATGCCGCTCCAGCTCCCGTGAGAGCAAGGCTCTCGTCCCCACAGCTGGGGAAGACAAAGAGCTTGTCCGCCATGCCTGACAGTTTGCCGTTCAGTTTCACGTTCATGAACACCCCACCACTGAGGACAATATTCCTTATCCCTGTTTTCTTCATCCAATTGTCAATCCATTTCACCACGACATCTTCGAGCCTCTTCTGGAGTCCCCAGGCTATGGCGTCAAATCTTATGCCGGGAAGGCGTTTCGTGAGGAGCTTGTAAAATTCAATCCCCCACCTTCCCGAGTTGTTTCTGATTTTTAGCCCGTCAACGGTGAACATTCTCGCAAACTCTTCATACGCCACTCTGCCCAGTTTCTCTGGAGCATATGGGGCGAGACCCATAACTTTGTATTCATGTTCCAGGGGTTTCATCCCGAGATATTGTGTGACTCTGGTGTAAATTTCCCCGATAGAATGGTATGCACTTATTCTTGTCCGTTCCTCGAGTTGTCCATCCTCATAGAGCCATACAGACCCAGAGTAGCCGTCCCCGGATCCGTCCAGTGTGAAGACCAGTGCTCTTTCCATCCCGGAGAACAGGGCTGCCGCTGCATGAGTATAATGATGGTCATAAGACCTCACGGGTGCTTTTATTCCTAGGGACCTGAGTTCGGATACCTGCTTGTGGAGGGACCTCCTCCGGATGGCCTGATAAATGGGGACAATGCCTTCCGATCCTATCACAGCTCCGGGCAGGAATCTCGTGGACGCGGCTACAGACCTCCTGAAGAATGTTCTCGATTCCTTGAGGTCCAGCTCCTCCTGCTTGAGTGGTTTTGTGATGGTAGGAAACACAACAAGGTCAATATCCTCCCCATTGATTCCCGTGTATTCCAGGAGCCACTCAATACTTTTCCTTGGAAATCCGGCGAAACATTTCTTGCGATTAAATCTTTCCTCGCTTGCAGCCGCTACTATGCGCCCGTTTTCCATCAGGGCAGCGGTTGAAGTATGTCCATCGTGAATGCCAAGAATCCTCATAACCTTGTGAATTTATAGGGTTTAAATCTGTTTTCTCATGAGATACCTTATCAATCCCTTCTGTGCGTGCAGTCTGTTCTCTGCCTGGTCAAAGACCACTGAGTTCTTGCTATAGATGACGTCCTCGGTAACCTCCTGGCCTATGTGTGCGGGGAGGCAGTGCATGAATATGTAGTTTTTCTTGGCGTGGGACACCAGCCGGGAATTCACCTGGTATTCCTTGAACGCTTCCAGCCTTTCTTCCCTGTCTTCTCTTCCCATACTGACCCACACGTCCGTGTAGACGACGTCCGCATCATCCACTGCTTCCACAGGGTCTTCTGTTACCACGACGTTTCCGGCGGCTTTAACGACATCTTTTTCGGGTGCATATTTCTTCGGGCAGCCTACCCACACTTCATGCCCGAGCATGCAGGCGGCGAGCATCAATGAGTGCGTGACGTTGTTGTTTCCATCCCCAACGAAGGCGACCTTCAGCTTTCCGGTCTTCTTTTCTTCCATTGTGAGAACATCCGCCAGTGCCTGGCAGGGGTGGAAGCGGTCCGAGAGTGCATTTATTACCGGTATTGAGGACCATCTGGCAAATTCTTCGAGGAAGCTGTGGGAATAAACGCGTGCGATGAACAGGTCAACATAGCGGCTCATGACAAGAGCCATGTCCCTCACGGTTTCTCCCCTTGAAAGCTGGGTGGTGCTGGCATCCATATAGAGCGGGTAGCCCCCCATCTGGAAGATTCCCACCTCAAAGCTCACTCTCGTTCTTGTTGACGGTTTTTCAAACAGCAGGGCGGCAGTCTTTCCCCTGAGGTCCTCCGTGAGCTTTCCCCGCATTCCACTTGAGAGCCGAAGGACCTCCTTCAGCTCTTCAGGTTTCCAGTTCATAAGGCTTAACAGGTGCATTTCTCAATTAGAAAAGGGTTATTAAATTGCTTGCGAAATCTTTAGGTGATACTTACAGTTGATGTTGAACACGACTGGGGTGGCTCCACCACGGAGAACTTTCAGTTCCTCACGGGACTTTTCAATTTTCTCGACGACACGGACTCCCGGGCGACGCTGTTCGTGCTGGGGGAGGTGGCAGAGAAGCTGGCGGAGTTTGGTGTTTCAAAGCGTGTTGAGATTGCCTCGCACTCAATGTCCCACACAAACCTGCGGGAGGCTTCGGAAGATGAGCTGGTTGATGAGCTTCAGGGAAGCAAGAACCTGCTGGAGAGAACCTTCGGCATCAAGGTCTATGGGTTTCGGGTACCTTACTTCATGCCACCTGAAAATCTCTGGGAGGTGCTGAAAAAGCTCGATTACCTTTATTCTTCATCCCTGGTCGCGGGCTGGTTTCCAGGGAGGTATCACAACAGGATCAAGGCGAAGCCTTTCAGCAAGGGAGGAATCAAGGAGTATCCTGTCCAGAGCTTCCGTCTTATTCCTCTGCCGTTCGGACTCTCCTTCATGCGGTTGCTCTACCCGCTGTCAAAGTTATTGGTTCCGAAAAAGCCATACATGTTTTACTACCACACCACAGAGCTGTTGAAGGGCTGGCCGGGTCCCGGGGAGCCCCTTCCAGTGCGTGTTCTGTATGGAATCAACAGGGGAATGAGAGCCCGCAGGATTCTCTATGAGTTTCTTGAGAGGCATGCTCCCACGCAATCCATACGTGACCACATTTTATCTTACTAAATATCGCTCTTTCAGTTTTCTGTTCAGGGATATCTCCATGGCCAGGAGAGGCCTTGTCAGGCCCGGCAGGGGGTCTCTCAATGAAACTATGTCAAAGTTGGTGGTTTCCGGCAGCGACTTCAACAGTCCTGCAATGTCCCAGCGAAAGTGGAGGATGTCCCCAAAAAGCAGGTATTTGCACACCACCCCCGTTTCATATTCCGTCACAGGTTCGACGTCTCCTTCCACGACTATGTCCCTGTAGAGTTTCGGGAAGTTCACGCCAGCCTTCACGGCAAGTGCAAGGGACCCCCACCACCTTGGGTTGGCTTCAAAGAGCACGGGTCCTTCGGGAGTCAGTCCAAACTCGACCATCACAACCCCATTCCACTTCAACCCCTTCATGAGTTGTTCGGCGAGTTCCCTTGTTTTTCGGTATTTCACGGAGACCCTCATGGTGCTCGGGCCGCCTTCCGCTGGGTGTTCCCTTATTCTCCTGTGCTGGAAGACCGCTCTCAGTTTTCCCTTGTTATACAGGAGTTCCACCCCGACAGTTCCTCTTTTACGCACCTCTTCCTGCACCACAAGCTTTCCATATTTTTCCAGTAGTCCCGGAACAACTTTCCTGAATTCCCACCTGCTCCCAATCCTTCTGCTGCCCCTGCTACCAGAGCCAAGAACCGGCTTTACCCTAACCGGGTATTCCCAGTCATCTTCGCAGCTGTCAATCAGCCTTGTCTCCGGGGTTGGGACTCCGCGCTTCTTTGCGAGCCTGTGGGTTTCCCACTTGTTCCTGAGTTTTTCCCAGCCTTTCTTCCCCGGGACAAGTGCATTCTTCAGTCTTTTCTTCACCCCAAAAAATGTGGCCTCGTCGGTCACCAGAAAGGCAACATCGAATCTTTCGAGTTCAAGTCCCACATAGTCCTGGAAAACCTCCCTGTGCTTTGTGAACCTTGAAAAGAAGCCTGTTGAGAACCTTGCCCTCCCAAAAGCGGTGACCTCATCCTCTTTTCCGACGGAGCGGATTATGGTAAGTGCATGCCTTAACTCGGCATCCGTGACTGCCACCGCCACCATAGAAGGGAAGGCAGGAATGCTTTTTAACGACAACCTTTTAGCAGCTTGTGGAGAAACTGGTTCAGAGGCGGGTTCGCAGGTTCAAGAAGCTTGTGGAGTCCGGGGTGAACCCTTTCGAGGAGGTTAAGTATGAGCGTGATTCCACAGCGGTTCAAATAAACAGGGAGTTTTCCATGCTGAAGCCCGGTGACGAGAACGGGCCGGTAAGAAAGGTTGCCGGGCGGATAATGGCCATTCGGGTGCATGGTGGTGTGGCTTTTGCCCCGATGATGGACTTCAGCGGGGAACTGCAGCTCGTATTCCGCAAGGACTTCTCCCCCAAGGCGTTTGGGTTTCTCCAGGAATTTCTTGATGAGGGAGATATCGTCGGTGCTTCCGGGAAGGTTATTAGGACAAAGCGCGGGACGGTCAGCCTGCTGGTTTCCGAAATAAAGCTGCTTTCCAAGGCTCTCCGTCCTCTCCCGAGCAAGTGGTATGGCTTGAAAAATGTGGAGACCAGATATCGCCAGAGGTATCTTGATCTGATAATGAATCCCCAGGTCAGGGAAAATTTTGTCAAAATTTCCAAGCTGGTCAATGGTATGAGGAACTGCCTGCTTTCCCGGGAATTCATCGAGGTCAGTACCCCTGTGCTGCAGCCCATCTATGGTGGGGCATTTGCAAGACCATTCAAGACCCACCACAACTACCTTAAGCAGGATATGTATCTCCGGATAGCTCCGGAACTCTACCTGAAGAGGCTGATAGTCGGTGGTTTTGAAAAGGTTTTTGAAATCGGGCCGTGCTTCAGAAACGAGTCCGTTGACAGCCGGCACAACCCTGAGTTTATACAGCTCGAGGCATATCAGGCATATTCCAACTACGAGGATATGATGGCTCTTGTGGAAAGCATAGTGTCGGCCGGGGTGAAGGCCGCCACGGGTGGCACAAAGGTGGAGTATGAGGGAAGGAAAATAGATTTCAAGGTGCCTTGGAAGAGGGTAACACTCGAGGCCTGCCTGGGAAAGATTGGTGTGGATATCACTGATGATAAGGCGTTGCTCCGGCGGGCAAAGGAGCTTGGGGTGGAAGCCGTGAGGGTTGGGGATGCCATTGAGGGGATATTTTCCGGGGAGGTGGAGCCCAAACTGGTCCAGCCCACCTTTGTCACCCATTTTCCCGCGGATATAAGTCCACTTGCCAAGAGATTCCCCGGAAACCCCAGGATTGCCCAGCGGTTCGAGGCTTATGTGGTCGGGATGGAAATTGCAAATGCATACAGCGAGCTTAATGACCCAGTGGAGCAGTATGAGAGGTTTCGTGAGGAGGTTGAACTGAGGAAGAAACGTGTGGAGGAGTTCATGCCGATGGACAAGGACTATGTCCGTGCCCTCGAATATGGAATGCCTCCCACTGGTGGTCTTGGCATAGGTATTGCGAGGGTTGCCAGTGTTGTTGTGGGTAAGCCAAGCATAAAGGAGGTTATACTCTTCCCGGCTGTGGCCGCCGTGCCGGACCCAAAGGTTGTTGCGGAGATGTTCAAAATAGAAGTGTGAACAAAGACGCAGGCAACTTTACAATATTTTCATTCACTAATTCTCTTTCATCTCTAGTTAATATTATGGTATCTTTCGACTTTGATTTTTTCATTTTTTCATTTATATTTTTCAACGAGTAATTTCCACCCCACTCAATCTCCACCATAATGTTTCTTTCCCCAACTCTAATCACAGCATCTATTTCTTTCGATGTTGGTGATTCTTGAAAGTAACAAATATTGAGCTCGGGGGTTCTGAGCATATTTTCGACTATTATCGCTTCTGCATCTCGGGATAGATCTTCTCCCTTCCTCTGTTGAGAAGCTCTCGTGGAAAACTTTTTTATCAATGCGGTTTTCAACCCCCTGTCTTGAAAATATATTTTTTGTCTTTTGATGGATCTTTCTTTGTGCATACTTCGAGAACAGTTTGGGACTGTGACCAATATAAATAATCTTTCTAACCAATGAATGAAAGACTTGACCGTTTTGTAGTCCATTTCAGTTCTGCGGGATATTGCGTTTATGTTCGTGCCGACACCTTCACTCTGTGCGAGGTATTCTAAAAATAACAAGAAGTCTTGCCATGTTTTGTTGGTTCTTTCCCCGGCCAAATCTTTGGAGAATACTTCACCGAGAATCTGCTGATAAAATTCTGCTCGATAGTGCTTAAATATTGTTTTTGGAAAACCTCCCTCGATCAAATATTTTTCAAAGTGGAAGTTTATTGCCTTTATTTCCCTTGAGGAAAACCGTTCGAATGTCCTGAACAAATTTTTTGGTGAGAGAAATGAAGATGGGAATTTTCTGAATGATGTTCTGAGGTCAACTGTGGACAATCCTTCTTTTGTTTCCATAATTTCAGAAAACTTCATGGGTAACAATGTTTTTTTTGTGTGTCTATCTACTAAATAAGAAACTGCAGCCTTATCAACGATTAAAGAACTTGATCCAGTTATGAAGAACGTTTTGCTTTGGTCCATATACATCTTTACTGTTCGGTACCACTCATCCACGAACTGAATTTCATCAAGAAAAACATATTTCCCTTTATTTATCCTAAAGAAGAGCTCCAAGTACTCTTTTAATTCTTTGTAGTTTTTTATGGTGTCGCACGGCAAATATAATATTTTCTTCATGTCCTTTCCTTCCCGTTCGAGTTCAGCCATTACCATTTTCATAAGGCTGGTTTTTCCCGCTCTACGTGGTCCAACAAGGACAACATTTTGCGACAAATCTTTCTTTAAAACACCCAACCACCTTTCCCTCTTCTTGAGATGTTTGACTTCTTCTAATATTTCGGATTCTCTCTCCCACCAAGGGTTCCAACCTTCAAGGTCATAATATTCTACCACAGTCCAAGTTTGTTTGTCATTACTTATAAATGTTTTGGAATACAATCCAATTCATTTTTAAACGTTTTAACCTCATAAGTGGATGGTATTCCAATCACCCAACCCCAAGAATTCTCTCGAGCCTCCGGTCAACCTCTTCCCCGGGGTCTATGCGCCTGACACCATTGACTATAAGCTCGTCGCTGTCGGTCATCTCATTGTGTTTGACCCTGCCATAGAGTCTCAGCTCTTCCAGCATGGGGACCTTCTTCAACAGTGTCTCATACCCCGACATCTCGGCAATCTCTATTGCCTTTTCCCTTGAGACCCCGAGAAGTTCCTCGGCGGCTCTCCTGAAGAAGACTGCCCTTATAGACCCCGTGCTGTCCTCAATTGTCCCGCTTATCATGAGCTGTTTCCCTTCCGGGCTTTCAAAGAAAAGCCTGTCCGAGACACGGACCAACGCCGCTTTTGTGAGCACGTTGTCACCAGCCTTGAACTGGTCAATTGTCTTTTCAATTGCCTGCTTTTTTCCAGATTTCAAGGACGATGGAATGTCCTTTGGATTTACTTTAACCACCGACCTGTTTCCAGCCCTGATTTCCAGTCCTGAATCTGTCTTTTTGGTGTAGCCCCCCGATATGTGAATTACATCCCCCGGGTTGATGTCAAGTTCCGCGTTCTTATCCCACAGGCTCACCCTCACGCTCCCTGTGCTGTCCTCAGCCAGCAGATTCTTGACTTTCCCTTCCCTGTTGTCCTTTTTGAACTCCCGGGCAGGATAGCTCCTCACAATCCTCAGGAATATGTCGACAACCATGTTCTCTTCAAGGTCCTCGACTTTCCACGTTGCTTTCAGGTTCAGACCCAGTTCGCTGGCTATGATATGTGCGGCTCCTTCTTCACTGATGAGATAATCCAGCTCCTTACGCTTTGCCTCTATGAGACTCCAGATTTCCTCCTCAGGTTTTCCTGTCTTTTCGACGATGAGCTTTACAAGGTCCACATATGAATTTCCCCAGGAAGTTTTTATTTGTATGTGAATTCCATATTTGGTAGCTCCTTGTAGAAGAACCTGTTGAGTTTCCCATTTTTCACGTAAACGCCTCTGTTCTTCATAAAATTGTGGATTTTTTCCAGCAACATGTTTGTGTCCTTGCAGTCTATCTGGTTGTTGTCGCATATGTTGTTGTTGACCATAATGTGGCCGACAAGGGCGGCGTAGGCGACTTCCATCGCCCTAATCTCCTCAAGCCCATGTTTTTTGAGGCCATCTATCAGTTCTTTGGTCCATTTCAGGTGTCGCTCATCTTTTCCGCGCATATGCCCCCCATAGTGCGTGAAAAAGATGTCTTTTTCACTTATGGAGGGATTCCATGAATACTTTTTTTCCTTTATGAATTCAGATATTTCGAGCAGAAGCTTCCCGAATCCCTTCCGGGGGTCCTCCAGGACGCTGGGGGTCACCCTTTCATGTTTTACTTCATATTCCCAGATTTCCTTTGGGAATTTTTCCAAGGATTCCTTGTACCTCCTGTAATCCACCATGCTTTAGCATATTCAAGTAATTTATAATGATTTCATTTTCCGGTGGTATCTCTGATTTCAATTCCCCAGAGACCCGCATAGCTCTCCGCAGCCTTTCCAATGCTTTTACAGAACACCACCAGCTTTGCTGGCAGCCCGAGAATTAAGTGTTTTTCCCTGAGAGCCTTGAGATGATTCAGACCCACATATTCCCTCTCCAGTGCAAGGTAGAACTGCCTGTTGACAGGGTCCCAGGCGGCAAGGTCGAACTTGAGCGCCACCTTTGTCGGGCCGTCCCTCAGCACCCAGGTCTCAATCTTGAAGGGTTTCCACACCCTGTAGTGGTCAGGGAATCTGGCGTTTGATTCCTTGAACTCGGCGGAGACGGGGCTGTACCCCGGGGCTACAGCATAGGTTTGCCCACCGATTGATCTCCTTTCGACCAGGCCGTAGTGCTCGAGGAGGTTGATAGCCCTCTTGTTCCTGGGGGTTTCCTTCAACGGGCCTCTCTCAACTTCTTTCAGAGTTTCGAGCGGGATCCCCCCTCCTTTCTGCACGAGGGACCTGACCTTGGCCTGCAATTTTCCCTCCTGACCCCGGGTGTAAAAAATTCTACCGAAGCGCTTCCCTCCAGCTATCACGGGTTTCTGGGTATGGAGGAGTCCTTTCTTTATCCGGGACAGGACCAGCCTCATATGTGCGAGGATGTTCTTCTCAGCGGTGTTTTTCCCTATCTTCCTGCCAAACTGCATCCTGTAATTTCTTATCAGGGAAGAGCCCATTGATGGCAGCCGGGGTGTCAGGTAGTCAAGTGCGACCTCCCATATCTCGGACTCCGCGAGGGGTCCCTTTGAAAGCTCCGCCTTCACGTGCTCCCGCAAGGACTCTTCCAGCCCCTTCGTGACTATGCCTATGCTTGGCCTCACATAATACTATAACCTATATAATTAAATCCTGCTGGTGTTTCCGTGATGACAAGGCTCCTCTGATAAGCTTTTTGCGACGCTCCCCTACGGGTCGCTGCGAAAAGCTCGACCAAATCCCAGGCGGGGTTTGAGAAGGGGTGCAGCCCCTTTCGGTGATGAGGATTATGAGTGCTGAC
>CAYVAH010000005.1:10641-25697 GCA_964449215.1 Candidatus Undinarchaeota archaeon
GCGAAATCGTTGACGGCAACCGATGCTCGGTTGATCCGCATCAGGGTGCCTTCGGCACCCTCATTTTCGCTTCGCTCCACCCCCCACACGAGCAGCGGCTCGTGGGTGTTTATTCCTCCTCCATCTTGTTCAGAACATCCTGGAGCATGAGCTTTATCTCGTCCAGGTCTCCACGCAGGTCGTCAATTTCGTCCGACAGTTCTTCAATAGCATCGAGTATGTCGTCCATGCTCACGCAGGTATAAGGCATCGCATTATTTAAACTTCTGCCCCATCACGTGCCATGTGCTTCAAGGAGATTGCCATTATCGCGTTGCTTTCAGTTTCTGTGGCTCTTGTTGGGGGCTTGATAAGTTACCCCCCATACGCGAGGCTTGCCGGGCTGACTGTTTTTATAGCCGGACTTTCTCTTCTTGCCCTACGCAAGCGTGACATAAAAAGCATAAGCGAAGAGAGCCTGGAAAGGTATGCCGGGGAAGGCTCCGACAAGGCGGGCGAGTCTCTGGTTAAGCGAGAAACCAGCGGCAAGAAGGGGAACCGACAGAAGACCCACAGGTCCAAAGCTAAGCGAAAATAGCAGGGGTAGTGCGAAGTCTCCAGCTCCAACCATTCCATCACCGAAGAGCAGGGCAATGCTCTCCATCCTGCGGTCCTGGCTCACCATCAGCCAGAGAAATTTTATGTATGGTAAATATAATATTCCAACAACGTCATAGAGGCTCAGCAGAGCGAGGAGGGTCATGGCGGCTTTCGGTGTTATGAAGGGTGCGATTACCAGGGAGAAGCAAAGGACCGTTCCCGCGGATGAGAGGTTGAATGCCCAGGTCTCCTTCATCTTTCTCAGGGACAGGAGAAGGAGTCCCAGCCAGAGTCCCACACCAAACAGACTGCCGAATACATAGCCGGAAAAGAAGCTTGCGAAGTCTATAATCCAGCTGAGTTTTATTTTTAGCAGTTTGAGCAGGATAAGTCCTATGGTAAGCAGGATGAGGGAGCCGAAGATTCTGGTGCTCCCCTCGACCTCTTCCCCTTTGGCGAGTTCCGGTGGCCGCAGCTCTTCCAGGTTTGGTCTGGACAGAACCAGGGGTGACAGGGCGAAGGCCACGAAGTTCAGCAGCAAAAATGCCTCAAGGGGCTTCACCCAAGGCTTAGCAAAACTCACTTAAATACCCCCCACCTATCCGGTTATGCTCTCCATTATGCTCAAGAAGTCAAAGGATGAAAACCTGAAGGCCCTTGACGAGCCCCTCGCGGGAAGCTGGATAAATGCTGTGAATCCTTCAAGGAAGGAAGTGAAATTTCTTATAGAGATGGGCATTCCCAAGGAGTTCATAAACAGCTCCCTTGACCTTGCAGAACAGCCGCACGTGGATGAGGAGGATTCTGCGAAGCTCTTCATATTCAGGGTTCCCTATCTCTCAGGTGATGAGCTGGAGACAATTCCCCTCGGCATAGTTTTCACGCAAAAGTATATTGTCACAATATCGAAAAAGAAGACGAAGGTCCTCGAGGCGTTCATGAACAACCCGAAGGGTTTTTACACCACCAAACGCACGCGATTCCTGTTTCAGATTTTCTGGATGACCGTGCGGAGATACCTGAACTTCCTGTTCTACATTGATGACATGCTTGAAGAGATTGAAGACAGTGTCATGAAGTCTCTGGGCAACAGGGAAATTCTGAACGTGTTGAAGATACAGAAGGCCCTGACCTACTTCAAGAACGCCACATACGGCAACCAGAGGGTTCTTGACAAGATAATGATGGGCAAGCTTCTGCGGCTCTATGAGCAGGACGAGGACATACTGAATGACATAATGATAGACAACCGTCAGGCTATTGAGATGATTGATACGTATCTTTCAATAACTGCCAACACCATGACTGCTTACGGGAGTATAGTTGGTAACAATCTGAACATGCTTATGAAGTTGCTTGCCGTTCTTAGCATTACTCTGGCAATTCCTTCAATTATTGGGACGCTTTACGGCATGAATGTTCCTCTTCCCTTTCAGCACCACCCCATGACCTTCTGGGCGGTTCTGCTGGTCAGTATCTTCCTGATGCTCATTTCATTCTATGGTCTTTTCAGGCTGAAGTGGTTTTAGTTTCTTGCAAATTTTCTTGGCTTCCTCGAGCAGTCTATACTTCCTCAGCCTTTTGTGGAGCTCATATCCCTCCGGGTGGCGGTAAAATTCATTCCACGGCATGCGGGCGAATTTTTCCTTGTATTCCTTCAACAATTTTTTGCCATAAGGTGACAATGATGTCTTTGCTTTTTTCTGTGGCCTGTCCGGAATTCTATCAAGCAGATTTCTTTCCCACAACTTCCTGTGAAACCCCGGGTCAATTTTTTTCAAGGCGTGTTCTGGTTGCCCGTTGTAGTGATTCCTGTAATATCCCAGGAGGTCCTCATCGCTCATTTTTTCCCAGCTACGTTTTGCCCGTGGGATATTTTCCAACAGACCTCTTTTTTGCAACACGAGGTAAAGCCCATGGTCAACCTCATACAGCTCCTTCCTTTTGAGTCCGTCATAATTTTCTTTGTAGTATTCCAAAACCTCCTCATTGCTCTTGTCCTTCCAAATACGTTTCTGTCCGTTGTTCTTCACAGTCCAGAAAGTGCGGGGGCGCCCCGCACAATTTTTCACCACTATCCTCTTTATTGACAGTGGACACGCCTTGTCGAGTTTCGGAAGGTTGGTGTATATGGGTGTGAGTGAATACCCGGTCGCAGTTGTTAGTGCCCCCGCGTCAAGTGCAGGCCTTTTTCCATCAATGTCCTCGAGGGACTTAAAAAGAGATATCAAGGATAAGACTACGGATTCATTCGGTCTGTATCCCTTCGGGAGGTATTTCCTTATTTCTTCTCCACTGATCAGTATATGCCCTTCAAATTCCGCTTTCGGTTCTCTCCGTGTTGCGGGTCGCTCACTGCCAACCATAAAGTTACTCAAGGGTAGCAATTATATTTTTATGCACTGTTTCAGAAGAACTTCTCCAGATTGCTTTGCTTCATCCTGAGTTCCTCCTTGCTTCCTCCCAGTGCCTCGAATATGCGCATCACCGCTGGCAGTAACTGGTTGTCCACATAGTAGTCCGCGTCATAATCCCTTGCAATGTCCGCTGGGACGGAACGGCTGGAGATGCTACTTCTCCCCGGGGTGACCACATACTCGACCAGCATGCCCGGATAAACAGGGCGCCCCATCTGCTTGAGATCCTTTGCAACCTTCACGTGTGGCCCGACTTGCTTGTAACTGCTTATGTGCTTGGTTAGCTGTGTGCGTATTACCAGCTTTTCCATGGGTGTTTCTTTGGCCCGGAGCTGTCTCACAAGGTCCTGGACATACTTCTTGGCTTCCCCGACCCTTGCCTGCAGCACCAGTCTTATCACGTGCTCCTGGGCCTCCCTCGCAAGGTCACTCCAGTCCCGCCTGACACGTTCCAGACCCTTGACGACAAGAGAACCGTCCTTCCGCATGAGCGCATATCTCTTCTTTGTCACGAAGACCCCGCTGGCGAAGAAACCCTCAAGTTCCAGCCTTATAGGCTTGGGGAACTTTTCATTCACCTCCTTCAGGAATTCCCTGACGTCCCTCTCGAACTGCCCACTGCTGGAGGTCAGCATGATTGAGTCTGTGTCCCCATAGACGACGGTGAATCCACGGAGGCTGGCGTCCTTCATGAGCTTCAGTATGTAATCCCTTGCCCAGGAAGTGATGGCCTGGGCGGCATCCAGTTCATACCAGCGCGCGTTGGCATACCCGAGATAGCCATAAAAGCTGTTCAGGAGGAGCTTGAGGGCGTTCTGCCGGGTGTAAACTATCTTGTATTCGTGGGTTCCCCTCTTCAGCTCTTTGAGTCTTTCCTTGAGTTTCATTCTTTCCTCAAACAGGGTTCGGATGGTTTTCGGGATGAAACCCTCTTTCTTCGTGCAGAACCACGCTCCGGACGGAGCCCTGTTCTTCCTGCACTCCCTGTGCTTGCACCCCAGGGTGTCGGGGGAAATATTGTGAGCCATTATTATTGTTGGATACAGGCTCCGGAAGTCGCAGACCGCTATCGGCGAGTGGAGACCCTTGATGGGTTCCTTCACGAAGGCGCCCTCGTAGGTGAGACTCCTGCGCGTGGCGGCTTCCTTCCATCCCGGCCGGTTCGGGGCGAGCATGCCTTCCTCAAAGGACTTGCGGAGGAGGAGCCACTCCACCACCTGCCCCGGACTCATCCTTGACACATCGAAGATTGTCTGTCCTATGGACTTTGCCAGAGCATAAACCATGGGGAGGACTTCCTCGGCGAGCATGTATGTGATTCTCGCGTCCTGCAGGGAATACTCATAAAGCAGTTCTGGATTGTTCTTCCAGGCCTCTGTGATTCCAGAGGCACCGCCTATCTTGACTTTTTCTTCCCCTATCAGCTCGGAGGCGACGGTGTTAAGGGTGAGATTTTCACTTTCCATATACTGATAGAGTATGTTTCTGATAAACATGTAGAGGTCTATGTTTACGATGCCTTTCAATCGGGGTGCCATTTCCCTTCCTTTTTTCACAAACACGATTGGTTCGCCGTTCAGCCTGAAAGGCACCTTCAGCTTCTTTGCCCTTTCCCTCAGACAGAACCAGTCAAAGCTGTCACTGTTATAGCCAACAATTACCTCCGGGGCGTAGCTCTCGACCGTGGCCAGGAACTCCCTTATCAGTGCCGCTTCGTCCTCAACCTTTGTGACCTCTTTCGAGGTGTATTCTCCCCACCCTATGACTTTTCTCAGATCCTTGCCCCAGAGGCTTACCATGATTATGGGGCTCTTGCCAATCTCATTGTTCCCTGAAATTGTTTCTATGTCAAATGCCAGCACCTTCAGCTCGTGCAGCTCCTTCTTTCCCGGCCTGAGGTCCTGCGTGACCTCAAAAAGTGGGCGGAGTCCATGGTCAATCATGTACCTCCTTACAAAGGGCAGGTCTGCTTCCCTGACCTCCCCCCATTCCTTCAGCGCCTCGCGCAGGGGCGGCACTTTCTTGGGGTGATTGACTGTGATTTTCCACACCTTGATTTCCTTATTGAGGTCGATCCTCCTGACCTCTTCCACCTTGGGCTTACCGGGGAGTTCCTCCTTCTTGGCGCCCTTCGCAGGAATGAGATAAAAATATGGCAGGAACCTTTCGTCCACGAGTTTGCCTCCCCTCCCGAACAGGACTGTTCTTACCCTGTCAGCGCCCTCATACCAGGCATCAAGTAAAATCATGTTCTCACCAACAGCAAGAGATTTTAATGTGGTGCCTAATAAAGTTCGTGATTCCACTGCTGTTGCTCTTTCCCGCTCTGATATGGCCCGGAACGGGTACCGTGGCAGTTATCGAGATTCATGGCTCCATAGGTGAGGATGCCAGTGCGAGGGATGTGGTTGACATACTCGACTCCCTGGAGGGCCATGATGCCGTTATTCTCGACATAGACTCTCCCGGCGGTTCCACAGTTGACAGCCACGAGATAGTCAGGGCTGTTTCCCGCCTGGGAATCCCCAAGGTGGCTCTGGTCCGGGGTTCCGCGACTTCCGGTGCTTACTGGGTGGCCGCCGCGACAGACCACATTGTGGCGGACGAGCTTTCCTTTGTGGGTTCCCTGGGTGCATTGATGAGCTTTTTGAGTGTTGAAGGTCTCGCCAGGAAATACGGGGTCTCCGCGGAGGTCATAACTTACCCCGGGAACAAGTCATTCGGCTCCGTTTTCAGGGATCTCACCCCTCAGGAAAGGGAATACGCCGAGAGGCTGACGAGGAGCGCAGCGGAATACCTGAACTCCAGCATATCAGAGCTCCGTCCATCCGCTGCGAGGTATTTCACAGGCTACCCGTTTCTTGCCAGGGATGCCCCCGAGCTTGTGGACAGTTATGGGGGATTCCGTGAAGCTGTCAGGGTCGCGGAGGAACTTTCCGGCAAGAGGTTGCGGCCCGAGTTCATATCCCCTCAAAAGGGTATCAGGGAGCTTTTCAGAGAGGCAATTGGTTTAAGAGCCGACGCTCCTTTCAATTTCTTTAAGCTGGCCTTCCAGCTGCCTTATTATGTGTGAGTTGTCCACGAACTCTAGCTTGCTTCCGCAGTGCTTGCAGACGAATCCCAGTTCCATTGCTTCCTCGAATGTGGTCCTTGTGCATCCATTCCCGCAGATGAAAAACTGGTGCTCCCTTTCATATTCCAGTCTTTCCCGGACCTTCGAAACCTGCTCCCTGCGGAGCCGGACTATCAGGGATTCAAGCTTGTCGTTGTAAAACTTCCACAGATAAATGTACCAGCCAGTTTCCTGGTCCTTTATCCGCCGGAACTTCACGAGACGGTTATCATAGAGCTTGTAGAGGATTTTCCGCACGGTCTTTACGTCCATCCCCAGCCGTTCCGCGAGGGAAAATTCATCCATCTCTTCTTCCTCGGCCAGTTCCCCGACAATATCGAGCGAGTTTGCCCCCGCTACCTTTGCGAGAGCGTTGATAACTTCAGGGTTTTCCAGAGAGTCCATTAATACAGTATAGGGCATTTGTCATTTATATTAACCATTAATTACTCGATAGTTAGAACAAATAGGGACCCACCAGATTGACCACAAGGAGCGCCGTTACCACAATGGACGCGAGCCTGTGGTATTTCTCACAGAGCTCTGCCATGATTCTCCCCCCGTCCAGGATTCCCAGGGGGAGGAGATTCATGATTCCGACTCCCAGATTGAGCTGGACGCTTATCACCAGCACCCTTGCTATGAAGCCCAGCAGCCCCCCTGTCCAGCCCCTATATTCGACGAGTGGCTGGAGGTACACACCGAGCTTTCCTTCCCCCGTAAGCCTGCCGTAAACTGTTGAGTTTGTGGTTTTCACTTCAACAGTTCCACCGGGTCCAATTTCTTTGAGGACATCCCTCAGTTCCTCCACACTTTTGGTGCTTCTACCATTTATTGAGACTATCACATCACCGGGATGCAGATCAAGATTCGTGCTGTTGAGAACCTTCAACCCGCTGTAATCCACGAACTTTTCCACCACAGCTCCCGCGGGGAACAGGAGGCCGAAGCACAGGAGAGCGAGGATGAAGTTACCCATTGATCCTGCCGAGAATATGCGCAACCTCGTCAGCTTCCCCTTCTTTTTCATCTTTTTTTCGTCTATCTCGACACCAGCGGCCGGTATGAAGAGGAAGGCTATGAAAGCGGCATATTTCGCCTTGAGGCCCTCCGCGGCGGCCGTTATACCGTGCATTCCCTCGTGGAATACAGCGAGGAGGAAGACGGCGATGAGACCCTCCACCAAGGGGATGTAGATGGGCGACCCCGGGATGCGGACACCCGGGACCACGAGACCGACCTGAGCGGGTCCTCCCATCACAACACCAACGGCACCCTTCATGAGGAGCGCGGTTGCGACCACCATCCCCACGACCCCAACAAGTGTGGAGATGTCACCGATTCTCTTGAAGACCCGTTCGTGTTTCTTCCCGAATTCATACATAAGTTCTGCCGGTCTCTGGAACTTCACCATCAGGACGGGGAATTTCAGCTCGAGCTCCACTGAGGGAACTGCAACCCGGTTATATAATATTAGCTGCTGTTTCTGTCCCAGATTTTCAATTTTGGGCGGGTGTAATAGACTCCCACAATCCTGGAATCGCCGTCAATTTTCACTTCTATCTCTTCATTCCGGAACACCCTGTAACCCCAGTATTTGTCCCTGAGTTTGAACCCCTTTTCTTCAAGCTCTTTCTCTGTGTATGATCCGTTGGTGTCCAGCTTATATTGTTCAAGAATCTCCTCAACTTCCCTGGGAGCCATATAGACCATCTCGACTCTCCACCGTTTGTCGAAGAATCTGGTCCTTGAGAGGTGGACCCTTAATGGACCTATCCCGTAATGCTTTTCGAGGTCACCCCTGCTTTTGACCTCCTTTAGCCCCATTTCCTCCAGTTCATCCAGCCGGTATTTTTTCCCCTGCACAATTTCTTTTTCCTCCACAAGCTTCATAACTCCGTTCCAGCTTGCGTCGATCCCACAGGCAAAATACATTATTTTCCCATTCTTCCCATCCTTGGCGACAAAGACCTGATTATGTCCCAGAAAATCGGCGAATCTCGCTCCTTTCGGAAGTTGCTCCATAAGACCTTTCTACTGACCAGTTATAAATATCTAACGAGATGATAAACTCCTTTCTGGAAGAGGGCATCCAACTCTCTCTTGGTTTCTTCCCTACTTTTTTCTTCCCGTATTGAGGCAACCCTCCACAGGTCTTTGACTATGTTATCAATTATTACCTTTATTTCCACCCCTCCTGCTGAATACCACTTTACCAGTCCATCATCCTTCTTCTTCACGAATCCCATATTCTTCAGCTCACTGGCCGTGTAAATTTCTCCTTCCAATACAGTTAGTTTACCCCCACTTCTGGTATAAAGCCCGCAGGAGTTTCCATCAATTATGGCCTTCTCCACCTTGTAGGTTGTTGGTTGTGGGTGCGGTTCATAACTCTCCTCAGGAAAAAACAGCTCATATTGGACAGTTCGGGACATGGCGGGCACCGGGAGAATGCAGGCACATTCCAGATATTAATACATTTTCCCGACCCACAAACCTGTCGCTGGGCTTCAATCACCAGGTATCGCGCAAAATTCTTATAGTTTAGTGTGCTTAAGTTACTAAATGACCGACGTCGAGGGATTGCTGGATGCTCTCGGTAATGAGACACGCAGGCGGATTCTTTTCCTGCTTGCGGAGCGTCCGAGATTCGTTTCCGAGATATCCGAGAGCCTTGGGGTCGGGAGGAAGGCAATAATTGACCACCTTGAAAAGCTCAAATCTTCCGACCTAATTGTGTCTGTTGAAAGGAGAATCAAGCAAGGTCGCCCAAGAAAATATTATGAAATAAAGAGGGAACTTTTTTTCAATATTGGCATAACACCAAATTTTATTGACTTTTCTGAGATGGAGAGCACCAGGGAAATCAACAGTATTGAAAAGTTGGATATGAAGCTTGATGAACTGGAGCTTGCTCCACCACATGAGCGGCGGGCTGTTGCTGGTCTGATCCTGAACAAGCTTGAAGTCAGGGTGCGGGAAGTCGAGTCGGAGTGGGTGGGGCTGCAGAAATTGCTCAACAGAGTCAGGACCTTACTGAGCAAATGACCATTCGGTTTGAGTGGGGAATCTGCTTTGTGGACAACCGGGCACTTGGGTGAATAACTTTAAATTTGTTCGCGCTTCTTCTTCTGTGCTTTATGCCTGTCTCTGGTTCCTTTCTTGGGCAGTGATTCTTTTTTTGTTGGTGCAGCTTAAGAGGTCTCATGTTAATTCCATAGAGATCCTGCTTTTTGTGGGTTCATTTCTTCTGTTGTTTTTTGTTGGCCCTGGGCCACTACTGCAGTTTGATGAGTTTTTTCATACAGATGCTGTTGAAAATGTCCCAAAGTATTCATTGCCATACCTATGTTATGTGGTTCAAAGTGGGGAATGTGTCTTGGCAGGGGAAGTATGGTGGCCACCAATGTTTTATGCATTGTCAACCATACCCTCCTCCTTTTTTGGTTCATTATGGGGTGCGACGGTTACGAACCTGGTTTTATCCGCTTTTTCATCGGTTTTGGTTTATAAAATTGGCAAAATTTTGATCAAGGACGAAGTACTGGCGCTGCTTCTTTCATCCACTCTTCTTTTTAACCCCATACTTCTGAAATTCGCGCGTTCCGCAATAATTGACATAACCTTCATGTTTTTTGCTTTGCTATACATCTATTATCTTCTTGTAATTGAATCTGGAAATTCCGGGAAGGAGATTTGGGGACTAATCCTTTCGGTTGTTGCTCTTTCTCTTACAAAGATTGAAGCCTCCGTGGTGGCGGTAATTTTTTTGGTGTATTCTTTTATCAAGTTCCGAAAAAGAGCCCCCTGGGGGCCCTTCCTTCTGGGGAGCGTGTTGCTTTTGGGTCCCGTTAAACACAGTTTTAATGTTCGAAATGGGCTCGAAAGGGGGGTTATTTTCACAACTGAGAAGCTCATCAAAAATCTCAGTTTTTTTGTGAACCCAGCATTTGTCAACCCGTTTTTTACGTTGCTTTCACTTTTTGGCTTGAAAACCTCCAACAGGCATGCAAAATTCTTTGCCTTCCTGACAATATTTATGGTGGCATTTGACACCTGTTTCTCGGAATATCCATATGCAAGCCCGGGTTTTTCTAGGCTTTACCTAAGGGTGATACCTTATATGCTGGTTCTGCTGGCATATTCAATCCGAAAATTTGACAGTGCGTGGCCGGTCCTTCTACTGCTTCCTGTGAATCTTCTGTCATCACGTGCGATGATCTATGAAAAGGTAGTAGGAGGATATGAGGTTATGTCCGCTAACAAGGATGTTCTGGTCAAGTTTTCGAACAACACATTTGTTTATGACGAAGCTGCTGTGATTCGGAGGTTACTTCCCAACGCTTCGGTCTGCTCCATCTACGCAGTCGAATACTGCCAAAATAAGTCTATGGTTGTTCTTAGTGACAGATTTACTTCGCAGGTCTTTGATAGGCTGGAGGGCTGCTACAAGGAGAAGATTGGTGACATGTATAGCAATGAATACAAGATTGAAATATTTCGGGTGAATTGTTCCCGATATAATGCGGATAGATAACTTTTTCTATGCGTGCCCCCACCACTATTGTTGTGAAGTGCAAGCTGTGTAACATAGACAGAACCCGCGTGCTTTTTGAAACGGACACTTGCGTGGTGGTGGAGGGGTTCCCCCACCACAGGGGCCATATAGTTGTGGCTTTGAAGAAGCACGCCACCCGGCTGACCGAGCTGGGGCCTGGGGAGTATCTCCGTTTCTGCAGGGACCTTATGGTTGTGGCGCAGGCCGTGGAAGAGGTTCTGAAACCGGACAAGCTGAACTATGCATTGCTTGGCAACTGGGTTCACCACTTGCACTGGCACATATACCCCAGATACCGGACAGACCCGGATTGGGGCCAGCCGCCTCTTATTCCCTGGAAGCTTGATGGTAACAGAGTTCCCCCGCCAGAGCTGCGGGTTGAGGGGAGACCCATGGCCGACATGGAGCGGGAGGAGTTGAAAAGGGTGCTTGCCGCCAGTGGAGAAAGTAACTTCAGGTAACTTTATGCGAAAGCTTTTTAACCACTCAAAAACACCTCCTATTTGTCGCGGGTGCATTAGGCGGCACCAGAACCAACGAGGGGTGTAAGCCCCTAGGATGAGGATTCTGGTCTCCACCCGTGCGATAGGATGATCCTCGTATTCAAGGAATACGGGGAGAAGGTGTGCAAGGTGCTCAAGCCAATTCAGGCGACCATAACTCCAGTTGATCCTGCTGGAGGTCACTGGTATCGGGCTCCGATTAAGCCATGGAAGTCATCCCGCCCTCGGGTGGGAGGCGGAATGCTCAGTAACACACGGTTAATCTGCCCTGCAGTGGGGGATAATCCCGGGAAACTGAGGCTAATACCCCATAGGTGAGGGGTACTGGAATGTCCCTTCACCAAAAGCTTCGGCGCTGCAGGATGAGACCGTGGCCTATCAGGCTGTTGGCGGGGTAAAGGCCCACCAAACCTATGACGGGTACGGGTCGTGAGAGCGAAAGCCCGGAGTTGGGATCTGAGACAAGACCCCAGGCCCTACGGGGCGCACCAGGCGCGAAACCTTCGCAATGCGCGAAAGCGTGACGAGGGGAGCCCGAGTGCTTGTTTCCTTAGGAGGCAAGCTTTTCTCGAGCCTAAAAAGCTCGAGGAATAAGGGCTGGGTAAGACCGGTGCCAGCCGCCGCGGTAACACCGGCGGCCCAACTGGTGACCATGTTTATTGGGCCTAAAGCGTCCGTAGCCGGGCACGTAGATCCCAAGTGAAATCTGCTGGCTTAACCAGCAGGCGTGCTTGGGAGACCGCGTGTCTAGGGACCGGAAGAGGTAGGAGGTAGGCCCCGAGTAGGGGTAAAATCCTATAATTCGGGGAGGACCACCGGTGGCGAAGGCGTCCTACTGGGACGGGTCCGACGGTGAGGGACGAAGGCCAGGGGAGCAAACGGGATTAGATACCCCGGTAGTCCTGGCTGTAAACTATGCGGGCCGGGTTTGGCAGTTCCTACGGGGGATTGCCGAGCCGAACCGAAGGGGTTAAGCCCGCCGCCTGGGGAGTACGGTCGCAAGACTGAAACTTGAAGGAATTGGCGGGGGGGCACCACAAGGGGTGAAACCTGCGGTTCAATTGGATTCAACGCCGGAAATCTCACCTGAGTCAACGGCAGGATGAAGGTCAGTCTGAAGGGCTTACCTGACAAGCCGAAGGGAGGTGCATGGCCGCCGACAGCTCGTGCCTTGAGGTGTCCGCTTAAGTGCGGCAACGAGCGAGACCCGTGCCTTCAGTTGCTACTCTGCCCTCCGGGGTGGAGGCACTCTGTAGGGACTGCCCTCGATAAGAGGGAGGAAGGAGCGGGCGACGGTAGGTCAGTATGCCCCTAATACTCAGGGCTACACGCGGGTTGCAATGGCCGGGACAGTGGGCTGCGATCCCGAGAGGGAAAGCTAATCCCCTAAACCCGGTCCAAGTCCGGATCGAGGGCTGCAACTCGCCCTCGTGAAGCTGGAATCCCCAGTAATCGGATGTCAACAACGTCCGGTGAATACGTCCCTGCTCCTTGCACACACCGCCCATCAAGCCACCTAAGTAAGCTCTGGGTGAGGCCGCCTCATTTTGGGGCGAACGAGCCTGGGGTTCGCAAAGGGGGCTAAGTTGTAACAAGGTAGCCGTAGGGGAACCTACGGCTGGATCACCTCCTTAGTACAGCCTTTGACAAAGGCTGGCGAAATTGGACTCCCACGCGAGTGGGGGGATCCAGCCGAGGTAATGGGGCGAAATGCCCCTTATCTCTCTCTCGGCCTTTGACAAAGGCCGGCGAAATGTGCTGTCTTCCACGCTTTGCGAGGCGGGCGCCTCTGGCTCGACAGCACTACACAAGATGACCATCTGCAAGTGACCCTTGCAGGTGCGATAGCAAGCGCATGTATCCTGCGTGAGCAGGACCTTCGCATATCATGTGCAATGAGCTGTGTAAAGAGTCGATGCATATGCCAGCGAGTGGATGGCTTGGCTCGAGAGCCGAAGAAGGGCGTGGTAAGCTGCGATAAGCCCAGGGTAGGAGCAGACATCCTTTGAACCTGGGATTCCCCAATGTGACATCACATTAACCCGCGGCAGCGGGGGGGAACGGGGGGAACTGAAACATCTTAGTACCCCCAGGAAAAGAAATCAACAGAGATGCCGTGATTAGCGGCGAGCGAAAACGGCACAGTCCAAACCGAATCCGCTAGCGATGAGTTAGTGGAGATGTGGGGTTGTGGGACCACCGTAGTGCCCTAACCAGGGCAGCCGAATCCGCTGGAAAGCGGTGCCATAGAGGGTGATAGCCCCGTAGGTGAAACTCTGGAGGGCAAGCAGGTGGTATCCCGAGTAGCGGTCCTTGGTATTGGATCGTGAATCTGGGTGGCACCGTCATCCAAGGCTAAATACTCCTCGAGTCCGATAGCGCACTAGTAGCGTGAGCGAAAGCTGAAAAGCACCCCGGGAGGGGGATGAAAAGAACCTGAAACTCGTTGGCGATAGTTAGTTGCGGCTCTCAACCCGCTTTGCGGGGGGGTTGCAACGTCGGTTTGGGATAACTGGCCAGGGAGCTCATACAAAAGGCGAGGTTAACCCACTTGCGTGGGGAAGCCGAAGGGAAACCGAAAAGCCCGTAGCTTGCGAGGGGCGTCCTGTGAATAGCGGGAGAAGTCTTTTGTATGAGGCCCGAAGCCCGTGCGATCTAGCCGTGGGCAAGATGAAGCCTGGCCAAAAACCAGGTGGAGGTCTGAAGGGGTGGTGTGGACCTGGCCCTCCCCTGACCTGCGGTTAGTGGTGAAAGGCCAATCTAGCCGGGCGATAGCGGGTTCTCTCCGAAACGCCGTCCCAAGACGGCCCCGCTGGAGATGTCGCTGAAGGTAGAGCTACGGATAGGGGTAACCGGTCTCGAAAGGGGTCGGCCTCCTGTCCAACTCCGAACTTCAGTGAATCGGAGAAGGCGGGTGGCGGGCACAAGGGTAAGCCGCGTGTCCGAGAGGGGAACAACCCAGACTTGAGTTAAGGACCCAAAGCTCCAGCTAAGTGTAAAAGGTTGAAGGTTGTCCAGAATCACAGACAGGGGGAAGGTAGGCTTAGAAGCTGCCATCCTCTAAGGAGTGCGTAAAAGCTCACCCCTCGAGATTCTGGGCGCTGAAGATGGACGGGACTAAGCTGGACTCCGAAACTCAAGCCCTGCGTGTATGCGCGGGGGGTAGGAGAGCGCTGCGGTGGGGCAGAAGCAAGGCCGTGAGGTCTTGTGGACCTGCCGGAGACGAGAATCCTGGCGGTAGTAGCAAGAAAGTCGGGTGAGAATCCCGACCGCCGGAGGGGCAAGGGTTCCTCGGCAATGGTCGTCAGCCGAGGGTTAGGCGGTCCTAAGGCAGCACCCAACAGGTAGCTGTCGAAAGGGAAGCCGGTTAATATTCCGGCCCCATGGGTGTAGGTGCGGTAACGCAAGCCGTGCATCTGACGTTTCGGGATAGGTTCAGTGGGGCAGTCACCCCATCTAAGCGTTGAAGTCCGGGGAGTGCCGTCACGGTGAGAACCGGTCGAATGCGCGAATGGCTTCTTCCATCAGGAGGGAGTTGGGCCGATTCCTGGAACCTGTGAAAAGGATGCCGGAACGAAGCCCATGTCCGTACCCAGAACCGACACTGGTGCCCCTGGGTGAGTAGCCCAAGGCGTATCGGGTGTAACCTGGGTAAGGGAACTCGGCAAATTAGCCCCGTAACTTTGGGATAAGGGGTGCCCGGTCTCTCGCTGAGATCGGGTCGAAGTGACAAGGGGGGACCGACTGTTTAACAAAAACATAGCTGACTGCTATCCCGTAAGGGCCCGTACAGTCAGTGAGGCCTTCCCACTGCTGGTTACTGAAACCTCCTTTCAAGGGGGTGAAGGGCCAGTAAAGGGAGGGGGTAACTGTGACCCTCTTAAGGT
>CAYVAH010000006.1:0-24293 GCA_964449215.1 Candidatus Undinarchaeota archaeon
GCCCGCCAGGCTACCGTTACCTCATGGCCCCTATGTTTCTTGTCTTTCCTTGTGGTTTTAAGCTTTCTCATACTCACTGTTTATTAAACGTTGGTGGTTCCTGCGGAGCACTGGGACCAGCGGGCTGCCTATATGATACTTACGCTCGGAGACCTTGACCCACCTGACACCTTTTCTGGAGAGGGTGTCCATTACAATGCCGAGACATGCGAAGAGCTCCAGCAAGGGGTCCATGAAGATGTACAGCAGGACCCAGGGGTAAACCCGGGGTTTTGCTTTTGACCATGCGAGAGAAGCGGTGTGCGTTGCCAGACTGAGGAGGAGTGGCAATAGGAAGAGCGAGTTGAAGAACGTGAGAATCAGGGAAGCGAGGGATACCGTGCTCAGGAGCATATTTGTCAGGACGAGGAAGTTATATGGCTGGAGACTAGGGTAGTGCCTCACTACGTTTATAGGACCGTGGAGCCACCTCTTCCGCTCATTCAGGTAATGGCGCACGGACTCCACATCCTCAAGCAGAACCACTGTGCTGTCGCAGAAGCCTGTTCTGTAACCCTCCCTGTTCAACACAACGGTGAGTTCGGCATCCTCCGTCAATGTCTTCGTTCCATAATAACCAACCTCCTTGAGGACACGCATCCATATGGCGTGGCTGCCGCCATAGAGTGCCGAGTTGCTGGTAAGGACGCTTCTTCCCTTCATACCTGCACCGAAGAGCCAGATGTCCTCAACAATCCTCATTTTTGATACCGCTGTTTCAGGATTCCCGCCTATGCAGACCGACGAAACGGCATCGTATTTCTGGAGCCACCTCACCATTTCGGTAACGTAGTTTTTTGGCAGGACCGCATCGATGTCGGTGTTTATCAATATTTCGCCCCTGGCGTATTTCCTGATTATCGGGTTCAGGAACTCAGCTTTCAGCTCATGATGTTTTTTGGCCCGGACATAGGTAATCTTCTCCTTATACTTTTTGGCAATTTCAGGTGTCCTGTCGGTTGAGGCGTCGTCTGCCAGGATTATCTGCAGCTTTCCCGGGTAGTCCTGATTCAGACATCCATTCAGGAAACGCTCAACAATATGGTCATCGTCCCAGGTTCTGCATATAAGAGTCACGCTCGGATACCGGAGCAGTGGGGGGACCCTCTCCTTCTTGAAGGCCGCCAGAGCGGTTACCAGATTCAAAAGGGCAACTGCCGTAAGCAAAGCCAGCCAGAACACACAATTCTATCTTCAGGGGGCATATAACTGTTTTGTATCAGAGTTTTAAACCCCCCGGGGCATTATCTGTGTGCCACTTTCGCCAGTGTTCTCAGAGGCTCTGACTTCAGCCATGGAGGAGCTGATGACTGGAAAGCATGGGAGGCCATTAACACTGGTCGAAGTCATCACCTGGCTCTCAAATCAGCTTGTCAACCCCACACACCCGATAGGAAAGGCTTTTGAGATGGCGACCAGAGAGTCCGAGGTGACTGAGGGCGACCTCCTTGAATTGCTGAAGGACCCGAAAAAGCTGGGGAAGGAGCTCGAGGAGTTTTTGAGTCCCGGCATTCTCAATTACAGCAGCTCCATAGAACATGCCCTGCTCGGCAGGCTTCCCTGGAGCCAGATACCCCTGGAATTCATGATGGTCTGGATAATCGGGCGTGCCGGATGGGTCGTCGAGTCTGCAGTCCCCCTGGAGCTCCAGGACTTCAAGAGGGTGTCTTTCCTTGTCCGGAACCCCGGAGGCAAGAGGCTTATACTTGTGTCCGCTTCCGGGGAGACTGATGAGGAGGCGGAGAGGCAAGGAAAAGCCGCCTTTGAGCTTGTGAAGGGCGGGGAGGTTCCGGCATACGTGGTCACCCTGAGCAAGGAAAATAAGGGGCAGATGAAGAAAGGAAACCCGGGGGTTGTCCGGCTTCACTACCTTTCGAGCTTCCTGGCAACCAGGGCATAATATTATAATTTCCCGGTCTTTTTTGGTGCATGGAAGAGCTAAGGGCCGTTATAGGCGTGAAAAGCAGGGAAGGAAGGCTGGGAGAGATTGGTAACCAGCTGGTGAAGAGGCCTGAAACTCTCGCCGTGTATGAGGTTACTGGCGAGTTCGACATAATTGCCGTGTGCAAGTTTGATGGCACAGTCGGGCTCGAACGGTTCATCAAAGAAGTTCTCCAGTGGAAATATGTTGAGCGAACGACGACCTTTGTGGTTCTGAACGTCGTCAAGGAGCCTAAAGGCTTATAAAACCGTCGTTCAGGTAGGAAGGAGGTGAAACCGATGAACAAGGTTGAGGTTCCCGCAGAACTGGTGGAGAAGGTCTTGCAGGTCATTGAGAAAGCTAGGGCTACAGGAAAAGTCCGCAAGGGTACAAACGAGACCGTTAAGGCAATCGAGCGTGGGAAAGCCAGGCTGGTTGCTGTGGCCGAGGATGTTGACCCGAAGGAAATTGTCATGCATCTGCCCGTGCTCTGCGAGGAAAAGGACGTTACCTGTGTGTTTGTTCCAACGAGGAAGGAGCTGGGTGCGGCGGCCGGTCTCGAGGTGGGGACTGCAGCGGTTGCCGTGGTCGAGCCGGGGGATGCGAAGGCGTTGCTGGAAGACCTGACGAAGAAAATAGCTGCTCTGAAGAAGGCTGATTGAAATGGGTGAGCTGGGCTTTCCTGCCAGGGTTGTTGAGATTATGGGTCGCACAGGGGCTCGGGGTGAGATAATCCAGGTGCGTTGCGAAGTCCTGGAGGGACCGGACACTGGCAAGGTGCTGATCCGCAATGTTCGTGGTCCTGTCAGGAAGGGCGACATACTGATGCTGATGGAGACTGCGATGCAGGCACGAAGGCTGGAGGCGAGGAGATGAAGTGTTCTTTCTGTGGCAGGGAGCTCCCACCCATCGGTTCGTTGCTTTATGTCAGAAGGACGGGGGATACCCTGCGATTTTGCTCCAGCAAGTGCGAGAAGAGTTTTTTTATGAAGAGGAACCCACGGAAAAAGAAGTGGGTCCGGAAGCAAAAAAAGTGAAGTATTATGGAGTTTGTGGAGGGGATTCGCTGGGAACCCGGAACCACAGTGCGGGCCCTTGTTAGCGGCTTCCGGACGCTGGGCTTTCAGAGCACGGAGCTGGCCAAGGCCTCTGCGGTGATGTATAAGATGTGGGCCCAGAAGGCGAAGGTGATACTGACCTTTACGTCCAACATGGTGAGCTCCGGACTGCGCGAGCTCTTCGCTCAGCTGGTTGAGCTTGGCCTTGTGGATGTTGTGGTGACAACGGCCGGCTCCATAGAGGAGGATATGATGAAGGCTCAGGGCGAGAAGTTCCCGCTGACCCGATTCCGGGCCGATGACATAGCCCTCCACGAGCGGGGTCATAACCGTGTCGGGAATATTGTGATTACCAATGACAGCTACGGCAGGTTTGAGGGTCTGATGAAGGGTCTTCTGGATGAGATTATTGAAAAGAAGAGCGAGCTCACGGGCGTGGAGCTTCTCCGGGAGCTTGGGAGCAGGCTCAAGGACAGGGAATCAATACTGCGGCAGGCGTATCTGAGGCGTGTTCCGGTCTTCTGCCCTGCCATAACCGATGGTGCTATGGGTTTTCATCTCTACATGGCCGGGGACAGGCACCCGGATTTCCACCTGGACATAGTGGGGGATTTCAAGCAGCTGTTGTTTTCCCTGAGCCCTGATGATGTGAAGGGACTCATTGCCCTGGGGGGTGGGGTTTCAAAGCATTTCGGTCTGCTGGCGACGATGATTAACGGCGGAGCGGACTACGCCGTTTATATGACCACTTCAACGGGCTGGAGCGGCAGTCTCAGTGGCGCTTCCACCGATGAGGCAAAAAGCTGGGGGAAAATAAAGGATGACTCTGATTCAGCAACCGTGATCGGTGACGTTAGCATAAATTTCCCGCTGGCTTCCTTCCACGCTCTTGACAGGCTGCACGAAGAGGGGAGAATCTGATGGCGAGGTTCCTGCTTTATCCGGAGGTTGCTCTTGAACGCTACCGGTCTTTGAAGCGGCTCGGTGAGGTGTGGTACAATTTGAAGACCAACCCCGAGGTCGGGAAAGTCCTGGAAAGCACGGATGCAAAGTTTGTGGCTACCGGCTCCGGAAACCTTTCCCGCATCGACCCGAAAAGGGCGGTGATGCTGGTCCAGGGTGAGACTGCGGAGGAGCTGAAAGGAGTGGTTGATGCAGGGGTTCATGGCTTCATAGTGGATAACGAGCCCGACTTGAAGAGGGTGCTTGCCGTTACTGACGACACAAGGTTGTTCATCCGAATAAGGATGAAGGAACATACCCTTTATACGGGAAAATACTTTGTGTATGGTATAAACTGGCGCAGGGCTGCAGAGCTTGTCAGGGGACTGGACAGCGTCGGCATTCACTTCCACCGCAAAACTCAGAATGTGGGGGAGTGGGCGCTTGTGGATGACCTGAAACCAATTCTGGAGCGGATGGAAGTGCAGGAGGTGAATATTGGGGGTGGGCTCCCTGTTGCATATCACAACTCCCGGCCGGACCTGCAGCCCATAATGGCGAGTATAGAGAAGCTCCGTGATTATCTTCGCGAGAAGGGGATGAACTTGGTGCTCGAGCCGGGAAGATATATAGCGGCACCGGCGGTGAAGCTGGAGACCCTGGTGGTGAATGCCTATGACGGGAATCTGGTGGTCGATGCCTCGATATACAACGCTTCGATGGACACCTTCCTTTTCAATATCCGGCTACCCGTTGAAGGTGAGGTGGACAGGGGTCATCGCTATCTGATAAAAGGCCGCTCCCCTGACTCGCTGGACATATTCCGATACAGGGTGTTTTTCCCCGAGGAGAAGGGGGTCGGGGACCGGGTGGTTTTCCTCAATGCGGGGGCATACAACTTCCACACTGAATTCTCCGACCTGCCGAGGATACCCACGGTCATCCTGTGAGCTTTTTCATCATCAGGTCGAAGGTGTTTTCATATTCGAACAGCTCTTCAGGCGAGAACCAGTAGGATATTTCTTGGCGGGCCTCTTCCGGGTTACCGCTCGCATGGACGATGTTCATCACCACGCGTTTGCTGGAGTTCGCCCAGTCTATGGACTCCTGCGAGAAGTCGGCGCGCACGGAACCTGGTTTGGCATCTATGGGGTCCGTGTAGCCAATCAGTTTACGGACCTTCTCCACCACATTATTGCCTTCCCAGACCATGAGCACCACAGGTCCCGAGGAGATGAACTTGACAATCCAGCTCTTTATTGCCCTGCCTATTTTCAGCTCGTCAAGAGTTCCGAATTCCTTTTCCACATCAATCCCGAGCTGCTTTGACCTGTTCTTTGTTTTTTGTGCCAGTCCCCTGAGCCAGTCTTCGTCACTGGGGTAAAATCCATCGGCTTTTTCAGGGGAGGGCCAGGTCATTTTCATCCCAACAAGCTTGAGGCTTGCCCTCTCAAACCGCTTGATAATGTCCCCAACAATCCCGCGCATAACAGCATCGGGCTTTATCATCACAAATGTTCGTTCGACTGCCATGTCGTTCTCGGGGGCAGTAGTATAAAAAACTTAGAGATTTTCCCCCAGGAATTTTCCGGAATATTTTCCCGAGCTGCTGCCCCTGATCAGAAAGAGCTGGGCTACCCGCGCGCCTTTGTGCAGCACCATGCCGTGTGGATTGAACACCACCAGAAGACCCTGGCCGCGCCCGTGGTAACCCGGGTCCCACAGGGCGCTTATCACAGTGGCACCCATGCGCATAAGGCTTGACCGGGGCAGGACTATTCCGGCGGTATCTTCCGGGATGGAAACGACCTCGCCGTAGTTGACACGGTAGCAGCCCTGCTTGAGGTGGATTTTGGTGTCGAATTCCAGCTGTTTTCCCTCTGGAATCCTCCGGTTCCTGTTCGAGAAGTCCAGTTCCCCGGGGCTGTCTATGAGAAAAACCTCCCGGGCGGTGAGGTCGACGCCAGCGGGCTGAACCTGTTCGTCCCGCAGGCCCTCCAGGAGCCGGGCAACTTCAGAACCGGGCAAGAACATTTCCGTCAGAAAAGCGGTGTTTTATAACCGTTCCGGCAAATTTCTAGTTAAGTTTATAATGCCCTGTGGCTGAGCCCTGAAAAGGTGAAAGATATGGGAACAGTTGCGGAGCTTACACCCCATTCCAGGGGTGTGGAGTTGAAGGTAAAGGTTGTGGAAAAAAGGGATGAACGCGAGGTGACTGCCCGCGCTACCGGCAGGCAGCACCGGGTTGCGGAATTCCTGGTAGGAGATGAAACAGGGTCGGTGATACTGACCTTGTGGGATGACGACATAGAAAAAGCGGAGATAGGAGCGTGTTATATAATCAAGAACGGTTATGTTACGACATTCAGAAACTCCATGCGCTTGAACACGGGAAGGTACGGCTCGATCGAGCCAATCGACGAGAAGATAGAGGCCAACACGGAAAACAACGTCTCTGAGAAGTTTGTTGAAAATCAGAGGAGGTTTTAACCTCCTATTTTATTATTCTTGAGCGACCCGGGGGCAGGGCGCGCTGGACCTCTTCCGGTTCCGCTTCCAGCACTCTGGCAAGTTCCTTGACTATCTCTCCCGGTTTTTTGTCTCCGGGTTCTATCACCGCCAGGCTTTCAGCCCATTTTTTCATGGCCCGGAGGGGGCCGCAGGTCACCCGACCCTCCCTGATACCAACGGCTGCCTTAAGCTCAGCCTTTCCCCACTCCTTTTTCCCATAGACCATAAAGGCTCCCTTACGGATGAACTCACCGCTGGGGGCGTGCTTGGTGAACCGTTCCCGGGGAGCATAGAAGACCCCAACGCTTCCGAAGCCTTCGGACCATGCCTTGGAGAAGATCCCTGCGGCCTGAATGGCTTCTTCCACCGATTCCTGATCAGGTTCGCCCTTTATCACAAAGAATGGCGCTCCGACTATTTCAGCGTGGAATACTAACTCTTCAGGGTGGGCGTGCTTTTTCATCAGCATTTCGTTGCTTGTGGCATCTCTTCCCCCTATAATCAGCTTCCCTGTAGAAGAAAAAAACCATCTGAACTTTTCATACCATTCCCGCTCCTTCTTTATCTTGATGACCTCCTTTTCGCTGACAGGTTTCACTTCGATGTTCTCCAGCTGTTTTTCCAGCCTTTTCAGGACCTCTCTCGCTTTTTTTGCCTTTTCTTTCAGTTTCTTGGCCTTCTCGAACATTTCGCTGGCGTTCCGGGCGGCCGTTTTGGAGGTGTCCAGTTCGACTTCCACATCAATACTATAAAGTGGCGTATATATCTGTTGTGTGGACGGGGGATTCATAGACTATCTGGATTTTGAGATAGATGAGCCGGAAAAGTACCGGAGGAATGTCAGGCTGTTCGGGGCTGTTTGCGGGGCAAAACAGGTTGCAGAGCATATCTCCGCGGAAGGGGTGGAACTGTTCGATTTTGTGGACTGGATGGCGGAGCTCGGTCTGGTCGGTGCGAGCTACCCGCGCGGGACGGACAACTTCTTTGTTTCCAAGCACGCCGGGCTTGTCAACGAGTTCGTCCGGAGGATGTCTCTGGGGGAACTGGATGAGGTTGATAAACTTTTTGGCTACAGCAAGAATGCCATTGCATACTACAGGGAAAATCAGGACGACTGGTTCCTTGCGGAACTCCGGTCATCAAACATGATGCTGGCACGGTTCTACAAGCCCATGAGTAAAGAGGAAGAAGAGAAATATGCCCTCATGATGGCGGGGAAGCACTATACCTTCGACCCGCTGGCCTTCGAGGAAGACGCCGAGCTCTGCCAGAAGATAGTGGAAGGCACACTCGAGTTTGCAGATAGGGTCGGGTCCCCTGAACTGAAGGAGATTGTGGCGGACACCTTTTATGTGAACATGCTTTACAACATATCCACGGATGCCCTCTGTGCGTTTCAGTGGGAGGTCCGGAACTGCTCCAAAGAGGGGCTTCAGGAGTTCGTGAAGCGGGCAGAGGCGGAACTCACAAAAAGATTCAGGGAAAGGCTGTCCCACTATGCCAGGCTCATGGAGGACTATCTGGCAGCTCGCGGGTACAGAATCACCATGGACGACGCTGTTGACTATTTCATTTACCAGTATATCATGGCGAGTCTCGAAGTTGAAGTGGACGAGAGGAGGATAGCTTTAAATAACAAGGAATTTTAGAGCTCTATGGCAGAGGTATTCGCTACAGCGCCTTTCAAGAGGTTGTTGAAGTCCGCAGGAAGCAGGGTGGGTGACGATGCTGCCGAGGCGCTTGCGGAGGTCACGGAGGAAATTGGTTTCCTTTTGATAGAGGAGGCACTTACAGTCGCGGCTGAAAAGAAGCGGAAAACAATCCGCAAGGAAGACATAATTGAGGCAAAGCGACGCCTATGGTAATTCCAATCCTTCTGGTTTTTCTGGGCTTCTTTGTAGTTTTTTACTCCTCTGTCATTGACTTCCTCACCACATATCTCCCCGAGGAGCTTGTGAAATATGCCATCCCCGTCGGGCTCCTTGGCTGGGGGCTCCAAAGTCTGGGTGCCGGCAGCCCGGAAGCCTTCGTCACTTCCCTGAAGATGACCCTCGTGTCGTTCACCATCGGAGCGGTCCTCTACTACACGAAGCACTGGGCCAGCGGGGACATGTGGCTAATGGGTGCTGCGTCTGCCCTGCTCTCCCCCGCCCTTGACAGGTTCTGGCCGATGTTTTTTGTCTATTCGGCTTTCTGGGCGGGTGTGCTTGGAACCATCTACTATTTTTACTTCTTCTTCAAGTATGGCATATACAGAAAATATATGGGGTTGCTGCTCGTGTTTGTCGGGACAATCCTGGTATTCCTGTCCAATCCAGCAGTGAACCTTCCATTGCTCGGAGTGGCTTTCATCTTGCTCATAGTTTTCACGAGAAGGGACGTGGAGGCGCTTTTCATTTTTGAAAAGCCGGTTAAGGAGCTGGAAGAGGATGACTGGATTCTCGAGGACATAAAACTCGGGAAGGAAACGATAAAGGCTTCAAGGCCGGTTGGGAAGAGAGAAGCGGAGCTTGCCAGGAAATATGGAAAGGGAAAGGTGAAGGTTCGGGGGGGAGTCCCCATGACCCCTGCCTTTTCGCTGGCTGCAATATCTCTACTGGTATAGCTTGCCAAGAACGAAGTTCACGGCATAGAAGATGAATGACAGAGCCACTATGAGGACGAATACCGCAAATGGTCGGGAGTCCCCTGTAATCTTGGCGTAAATTCCAAGAACCACGGCCACCATAAGCACATGGGTAGCCCGGTCGCCCTTCAGGCTGAATATTTCTCCGAGGTTCACTGGCTCACCTCCAGGACTTCGCCGGGCTTCAGGACCACAACCTTCTCGTTTCTCTTTGCCATTTCCATGGGGTCAGCACGAATCTGTTCGAAGGTGTTGTAGTGCATGGGGATAACTATCCTCGGGCTCATCTCCTCCACTAGTTTTAGTGCCTCATCAATATTCATGGTGAAGTGCCCCCCTATTGGGAGGAGGGCGACATCGGTGTTTATCTTGGCGAGCTCCTTGTTGTAATAGGTATCCCCGGCATGATAGACCCGGAGACCCTCGAAGTCGAGCAGGTAACCAACGGGAAACTCGGACTGGTGATGGAAAGCGGGTTCCACTCGCAACGAAAACTTGTCATAATCGAGCTTGTTCCCGGGGCGGACCTTCACAATCTTTTCGACGAGCTTCCTCTCGACAGGCGGGGGCCCGATTATTTTCGACTTGTTCTTCCTGGCCAGCATCTTGACCACAGGGACGTCACAGTGGTCAAAGTGCTCGTGTGTTATGAGTATGAACTGGGGAGTCAGGGTCCTCGGGTCAAGCTCCGAGCCACCACTGAAATATGGGTCAATCACTATTTCCACACCCTTGTGCCTGAGGCGGAACCCGGCGTGGCCAAGATATTGAATCTCCATGAAAAGGATAGCCTGTTGTTCTATTTAGGTTTACCGGAGGTACCATAACATCGTGGGGATTATCAGGGAGCCCATCAGGTGGACGCGTTCCGTTCCCAGCAGGCCGGGGAGGAAACCCAGCACAAATGAGAGCAGGGCTACGGGAAGTGCCTGGCGGTAAAGCAGGAATATACTGATGGTCAGTGCAGCAATCATAATTTCTTTCAGGTGGTTGATGCGGTTAACCAGGTTTATTATTGCCCCTCCGAGTAGCAGAACGAAGGCATATGCGAGCAGGGAATTGGGGATCAGTGATGCGAGGTCAAAATATCTTATTTTCTCCACAGCTGCCATCCTTCCTTTCCCAAGGTAGATGAGTGATTGAAAGGAGAGCAAGAAGCTTGAGGAAGCTAGGGAACCGGCGGCTGTCAGCCCCCTTGCTCCTGAACCGAAAAGCAACAGGAGGACCGTATAGACCTGGGCGGGGGTGATGGCAGGGAACAGGGAAATTAGCAACCCCCCTATAAATCCTACGGTCGCTGCCGGGAACCTCAGCACAGGTTTTGGCTTGGAAACCTCCTGCTCGGGAAGCCTTGATGAAAGAAAAAGACCCGACAACCCGAACATCGCCGAAAAGTGTGCTCCAAGCACGGCGTTGCTGGTATCTCCAGAGAGTATTGCACAGCCGTAAACACCTGAAATGAGAAACAGCAGGAGGGCAGTCCTCGGGTTCCTCGACCGTAGAATCGAAGCTGTGGATGTTGCCACGAGGAATGGAAGGGTGAGCCTCGGGAGGTAACTCTTTATGAGGAGGACATGCCTGTATATGGGGTAGCTCACCAGGAACAGGGCCGCTCCCAGCAGGGCTCCACCGGCGAATCGGTTTATGGCTTCCTGCATCTTTCCCCTCTTGACAGCGGCCTGCCCGGGCAAGAGCACAGGAGCCATCTCCCCTGTCGGGACCATGAGCATGGCAGGTATCACCGAAGAGAATATTGACCCGAGGACCAAAGAGAAGAGTGTCTCCCTCGAAAGAGGAAGCTCCAGGACCAGATTCGGGTGAAACCCGGGGAGAGCCCCGAGCAACACACCGACCAACAGCCAGATCAACCTAATATGTTGAGCAGGAGGAGAAGGACTGAAACGACGGCTACGAGGACAACAACATGCCCGGGTTCGAGCTGGAGTTTCCCGAGGGACTCGTCATATCTCAGAAGCCCACCATAGCTCGCGGGCAGAGAAGCCTTGGGTTTTGCCATAGAGGCAATCAACACCGAAACTATATAATTCTTTTTGGTAGGGGATGCTGTGGAAAAGGCCGAAGTGGTCGAATACTACTCACGGGACGATGTGGCTGAGGAGCTCACCAGGTTCGCCCAGAACCGTGAGGTCGTGGGGCGGTTTGCCGACGGGAAATACTCGTCCCGGCCAGGAACACTGTTCTACCCCGGTGACGTGAAGAGGATGGCTTCCACGGGGATTGTGAGTTTCCATGCCAGTGTTGAGCTGTGGGAGAACCCCCTCCAGCTTGAGGACAGCCATCGCCTCGGCTGGGACTTCTTAATAGACCTCGACTCGGACAATCTGGAGCATAGCAGGAAAGTTGCCTCGGTTCTCGTGGACCTCTTGAAGGCCCACGGTGTCGGGTCAGTGCATATGAAGTTCTCGGGAAGGGCAGGATTTCACATTTTTATCCCCTGGAAAGCCTTCGATCCGTCACTTGCGAGCAGGTTTCCTGAGGTGCCACGTGCAATCGGGCTATACCTTGAGGACCACGTGAGGAGCCTCAGGGACGAGTTGAGCAAAGAAGAGCGGTTTGGAGTGCATATAGACAGTGTTGCCATCGCGTCACGTCACCTTATGAGGGCGCCGTACTCCCTGAACGAAAAAAGCTGGCTGGTGAGCATACCTGTGGAAGATCCCTGGTTCGATCTGGAGTCCGCCCGCCCGGAAAACGTGGTGGTCAGACCGTTTGTGCTGGACGCAAACAAGGGGGAGGCGATGAACCTTGTTGAGCTTGCCCTCGAGTTTGTCAAGAAAAGGGAGGTCAGGCCCCGGGGACCCGTGGAGAGACCGAAGGGGAAAATCCCGGAAGAATTTTTCGCGCCATGCATAAAAAACATACTGAAGGGGCTGTCAGACGGCAGAAAAAGAGCGGAGTTCATACTCAGGGCATATCTATCAAATATGGGGTGGAGCTGGGATGAAATAGAAGAGCTTATTTTGAAGTGGAACAAAAAGAATCGACCTCCTCTCAGGGAAAGCTATCTCAAAGGGCAGATAAGGTGGCACCGCAGACAGAAAAAGAAAATACTCCCCCCTAACCATGATAGCCCCGGGTTCTACAAGGACATGGGGGTGCTGTCCCCGGAGTGCGCGGGGGTAAAGAATCCCTTGACCTACAGTTTTCGCAGATACCGGGCCCATCTCAAATACAGGAGAAAACAGGAGGGTCCACGTGAAGCGTAGGTGGTCCAATTTTTAAAGAGGGAGCCCTCAATTATACGTGCTCAATTTTGAAGAGCTCCGGGACGTGCAGAGGAAAGAACGCTCCAGCCCTGGTATCCAGCCCCTGAAGCCCGAGTTCTGGAAGGAAGTAGCGGAATATATGTCCAACAAGATGAAGAAATATCAGGAGCTGAGCAGGGGTTCCAGCCGCTTCACGGACAAGGTGCTGGCAAAGTTCGAGCGGGAGATGAGGAATGCTGCCAGGGTGGTTGTGGAACTATACGCGCTGAGGGAGAGAAAAATAATCATGCTTGCCTGGTCCGAAGTTGCCACTGACGAAAAGACGGACACCCGCCCGCTCACCCCTGAAGAAAAGGAATTTTTCTCAAGGATGGTTGAGGTCATGAAGAATGTGAGACAGGAAGTTCTCGACAGGGCACTGGCAGGGGAAAAATCGGACATGACGCCCCCCAAAGAAGAAAAGGAGCCCGGGAGGGCGAGTGTCGAGATTCTCGAGGAGGTCAAGGCTTTCATGGGCACGGACCTGAACTTTTACGGTCCCTATTCCGTTGGCGACATTGTAGAGCTCCCGGAAAAATACGCAAAGCTTCTCATCGACAAGGGGAAGGCCAGACCGACGGGAAAGGCTTAAAAACACCCAAATCGGGCAATAGTTATGAAATTCCCCTCACAGATACGGACTCATTGTCCGCACTGTAACGCTCACACCACTCACAAGGTCCAGGTTGTCAAGAGACGGGAGAGGGGATCCTTGAGTGCAGGGCAAAGGCGCTTTGTCAGAATCATGAAGGGTTACAGGGGGTTCCCCCGCCCGAATGCAAAGGTCGTGAAGCAGACCAAGCATATTGACATCCGGTTGAAGTGCAGCCAGTGCAATAAGATGCACACAAAGACCCGGAGCTTGATAGCAAGGAAGTTTGAACTCAAGAGGTGATTCGATGCTCACAACACCAAGGTCCACATTCCTGAAGGTCAAGTGTCCTCAATGCAAGAACGAACAGATTGTGTTCAACAAGGCTTCAACGGATGCCAGGTGCCTTGTCTGCGGGAAGCAGCTGTTGAAGGCAAGGGGCGGGAAGGCGGAAATAAAGGCAAAGGTTATTGAGGAACTGGAGTGAAAGTTAAAAAGCCCCCTGCCAGGTTTTTTTGATGAAAATAAAAAAGAGAGGAACCCCTGAAGAGGGAGATATTGTACTCGCAACCGTCGTGCGGGTTGCACCACACGCCGCCTTCATTGAACTGGACAATTATGATGGTGTTGAGGGTCTCATACATATAAGTGAGATTTCCAAGAGCTGGGTGAAAAACATAAAAACCTTTTTCAGGGACAGGCAGAAGGTTGTCTGCAAGGTCGTTGACGTGAAAAGGCCGGGGTTCATCCACGCGAGCATCCGCAGGGTGAGTGACTATGACCGGAGGGCGAAATGGGACCAGATAAAACACCAGAGGATGGTCGAGAACATTCTGGAGATGGTTGCCAAAAAGCTGAAGAAAAAGCCTGAAAAGCTATATGAGGAACTTCTTCCACTCGAGAAGAAGTATGGGGGGCTCTACTTTGCCTTTGAGGAGGCGAAGAAAAAAGGGAAAAAGCTCTTCGAGGGGATTCCTGGGTCGGAAGTCCTGTGGGAGGTCGTGAACAAGCGAATTTCCCTGCCAACGGTCCGGATCTCCGGAATCTTGAGGCTGGAGAGCCGTGCCGGGAACGGAATCGAGCGAATAAAGAAACTGCTTTCCGGGGTTGATGCGGACGTGCTATACCTCGGAGCTCCAAGATACCGCCTTTCCGTGAGTGGAATGGACTACAAGGAAGCAGAAAAAAAGCTCGGGGAGATTGTGAAGTCCATACAGAAGAAGGCGGGGAAAACAGAGACGGTCAGCTTCGAGAGGGAGAAGAAGAAATAGTTTTCAGCATGCCCTCCACCTTTTCTTCAAGCTGTTTGATGGTTCCGTCGTTTGAAATGACAAAATCCGCCTCTGCGACCATCCTGTCTATCCCGAGTTCCCGGTCCTTTTCATCGTCCTCCAGGAATTCCTGGATGCTGGAATACCCGTCCCCCCTGTTCAGCGAGCGTTGATACCTGAGCTCAACAGGGGCAACCACCCCAACCAGGTATGCTCCCTTGCTGCGCAGAAACTCTCCCTCCTCATAGGTGTAAACGCTATCAACCACCCAGTCCCCTCCTCCTTTCATTTTTTCCCAGGCGAGTTTTGCAATGGCTGCTTTCCCCATTTTTTTCCGGAGACTGTCCCCGAGCTTTCTGAGGTTCTCCCGGACAACAGGCTTACCTTGCTCCCTCAGCATGTCCCGGAGTATATCGCTCAGCGAGAGCCTTTTGAACCCCCTCCGCTCAAGAAGCTCACAGAGGGTTGTCTCCCCAGCCGATATTCTTCCTGTTACAGCAATTATCATCTCATGTCCTCCGGAAGGAGCTTCTTTTGTATGAGTGCAGCCTTTTGAGCTGCAGTATATCTGTATATTATGTCACATTTTTTGTCCGTCTGAATCTCCCAGAGTTTTATGAGCACAAGGTCTCCTTCCCTTATCCAAAGGCGTCGTGAGTACTTTCCGGGAACTCGACCTATGCGAATCTTACCGTCCTGGCATCGAACATACATCTTGTTGTACCCGAGGCGTTGCTCAATCACGCCAAACAGTTCCCTTTCCCCCGGAACCCGAACACGCGTCTCCTCACCGACTTTCCTGTCCAAACAATCACCCTATGTATCTGAGCTCGTCACCGGGCTTGCTGAGCCTCTTTGCCATCTGTTCCTCGAGTTCCCTTGCCCTGGATATGGCCTTGTCGAGCTCCTTGGCCTTGATGTTCATGTCCTTCATGTCCAGCTCAATCCCGAAATGTGGGAGGAGTATCTCAAGCACGGCCTTGGCTGCCCGGGCATCCGTGAACAGGGGCCTCGAAAAGGTCTCGCTCATCAGGCAGACACCCTCAAAGCCCTGGAGTTTCCCAAGCCCGAGCAGGAGACCACTGGCACCGACTATCATTCCCACTCTTTCCCCATTCTCGAACATCACCCCAAGTCTTTTGAACTCCTCAACAATCTTTTCATCGGTGGCTGCCCCGAGCACCGTCGGTTTTTTGGGAATGCCCTCAATACCATAGCCACCAACGGTGATTATTTTTTTCACGCCAAGCCCCTTGCAGAACTTCAGCACCTCTCCCACAATCTCGTAGTGCCCCTGGGGAGTCATGCTCTGGAAGTCCCCTGTGAGAAATACGAGGTCCTGCTTGCTCCCCTTGTAGAAATAGAACTCATTCTTTGGCAGGTCCACCAGACTGCCTTCATCTATGAACACGTGGTAGGGGAAGTTATCACTGTAAATCTCGGCAAATTTCTTCGCCTTGAGCTTGTCAATCATATACTCCACAGTCATCTTTCCGACGTTCCCGATCCCGGGAAGGCCCTCGACAAGGGTTGGCTTGTAGAGGATTGGCCTTTCCTGAACTTTCCAGATTATCATATGTTTATCCCCTTTGCTTTCAATCTTTCTCTCCAGTATTTATCGTCCTCTGACCAGGAAGGAGGTTCCGGGTTCACAGCCTTCCCGCCGCAGGGACACTCCGTCAGCACATAGTTTCCACATTTCTTGCATTTTTTCAGTTTCACAGAGGCATTAAAAGGGGAGCTATAAAATCTTTTTCTATTTAAATTCCTGGGGGAAAAAAGAAAGTGAAGGTAGCCATAACAGGGACTCCAGGGACTGGGAAGACCAGAGTGGCGAAAAAACTTGGGAGCGCCCTTGGGTTTCCTGTAATAGACCTCAACTCCTTGCTTGTTAAGGAATATGCACTCGGGAGGGACATTGACAGGGACACCACTGTTGTTGATATTTACCGGGCATCCAGGACCATAAAACTCCCAGGGGACTGTGTGGTGGATGGCCATCTGAGCCATTTCCTCGGTGCGGATGTGGTGGTCGTCCTGAGATGTAAGCCGGGGGAGCTCCGCAGGAGGCTCAGAAACAAGGGCTGGGCAGAGGAAAAGGTCCGGGAGAACGCAGAGGCTGAGGCACTGAACATCATCTCCCTGGAGGCCAGGGAGAACAACAAGCGTGTATTCGACATAGATACCACCGAAAAATCTGTGAATGAAGTCGTCGAGGAAATTATCAAAGCCATCAAGGAAAACCGCCCGGACGAAGGTCTGGACTTCCTCGAATTCCTCTAAAACTTTAAAACTGTGGGGGAGCTATCAGTATATGGAATCAAAGGAAAACCTGCAAACGAAAATTATCCAGCTTGACTATCTTAACCAGCAGATAAAGGCCATGCAGCTTCACCTCTCCGATGTGGAAAAGGCGATAGACGAGCTGAGTGTGCTGAAGGTCGGTCTAAACAACATTGGGGAAGCAAAGAAGGGTGACGAGGTTCTTGTTCCCCTTGGTGCATCTTCATACGCGAGGGCAAGACTTTCGAGCACTGAAAAGGTTCTCGTGAGCATAGGTGCGGGAGTGTTCGTTGAGAAGCTCGTGGAGGAGGCGGTCCCAATTGTGGAAAGGCAGGTGGAAGAACTGCAAAGGCAGGAGGAGATGGTCATTCGGAACATCTCCTTACTGAACCAGGAAGCAGACAGCCTGGCAGAAGAGCTCAACAAGGAGATGAAGGCTTGAAATGTTTGGCTTCCTCAAAAAGAAGATACAGCAAGTCCTTACAAAAACCATTCAAAAAGACCCGACTCCAGAACTTGAAACGGCACTTATTGAGGCGGGAGTTTCCTTGGAGGTTGTTGACAGGCTCATTGACAGTGTGAGGGAGAGCAAGCAGCCGAAAAAAGCCCTGAGAAGGTCGTTGCTGAAGTGCATGAAAGCCGAACGTATCCGCGTGAAAGGAAAGCCCTTCGTTGTGATGCTCGTTGGGATAAATGGCACCGGGAAAACAACGACACTGGCAAAGCTCGCCTACAGGTTCAAGAAGAAAGGGAAAACTGTTGTGGCGGCTGCAGGTGATACCTTCCGGGCAGCCGCACTGGAACAGCTTGAAGAGCACTGCCGGCGGATTGAGATCCCGGTGGTGAAACAGAGATATGGGGCTGACCCCGCAGCCGTTGCCTATGATGCGATAGAGCACGCGAAGGCGAAGGGCATCGACGTGGTGCTCATAGACACTTCCGGGAGACTCCATGTGGATTCCGGGCTGATGAGGGAGCTGGAAAAAATAAAGCGTGTTGCGAAACCCGACCTGTCCCTGCTGGTGATAGATGCCACAACCGGTAATGACGCTGTGGAGCAGTCAAAGGCATTTTCTCACCTGATAGACGGGATAATTGTGGCAAAAGCTGATGTTGATGAACGTGGAGGCGCAATCATTTCCGTATCAGCCACCACCGGAAAGCCCATATACTTCCTCGGAACCGGGCAGGATTATGGGGACCTGCGGGAGTTCTCACCTGAAAAAGTTGTGAAGGAGCTGGGGTTGTAACTTATATAAACTCCATAGTGGTTAATTTCCATGCGCAGAGTTACCCTGTATGGTGACCGAGGGAAATACGTCCTGAAGGACCTCGGCATGTATTCCCTGGCAAAAGAAGACGGGGGATCCGTCTATGGGAAACTGCTCAAGCTCACAAAAAACGGGAGTCCTTATCTCCTCTTCATAACTGATGGAGTGCAGCCGGGAAAATACCTTCTTGGAAGGGAACCCGCGCCTTCAAAACGGCTTGCCAGGAAGCTGGAAAAGTACAGGGGCAAACTGGAACTCTACAAGGAGCAGGGCAAGAAACGCCGGGCGAAAAAGATGGAAAAAAAGCTTGAGAAGCTGAAGCCCGTTCCCAGGGGAGGGGTTACAGTCTATGTGCTGCCCGGGGAGACCTATCCCCTCCCGGACGCCAAGGAAAAGCCGGCATTCAACCTGGGTAAGGTCTTTGAACGCCCCATAACAGGTATGGCCGCAACCAGCCTCGGTGCCGGGCTTGCATACTCCGGGGCCATTGCTGGGAGTGCCCTGGGGGCCCTGTATGGAGCGTTGCTGATGAGTTCGCTGGGATTCCTTGGGTTCCTTCCCCCCCTCCTGAAAGGGCTATACAGGGCTGGAAAGAGGATAAAGGCCTATGCCAAGGGCGAAAAGCTGCCTCCCCGAAAGAAGGAACGGAAACTGCTGAAGAATGCCCCAAAAATAGTCGAGGAGCTGGAGAAACTTCTGGCACCACAGCAATATAAAACTTCCAAGGACAGTAGTTAGGTGGACAGGAAGATACTGGCAAAGGTGTTTGACAGGCCCACCTTGATGAACATCCATGCTCTGTTCAACAGAGGGGTGTTCCAGAACTTTGGGGGTCCTGTCGCCGATGGAAAGGAAGCCAGGGTTTTCACGGCCCACAATGATGAGACACTCGCAGTGAAAGTTTACAAGGTGGAAGCAGGCACCTTCAAGATGATACACCGTTATATGCAAGGAGACCCAAGGTTCAGGACCACGGGAAGCAAGAGGAGTCTCGTGAACAGCTGGGTGCGGAAGGAGTTCGGCAACCTGAAACGCCTCTACGGTGCGGGGGTGAGCGTCCCGAGGCCATATGCCTTTCGCGGGAATGTGCTTGTGATGCAGTTCATAGGCGGGGAGTCCCCTGCACCATCAATAAAGGATGTCGAGCTCCGCCACCCCAAAAAGACTCTGAGAAACATAGTTGAAGACCTTGCAAGAGCCTATAACCTTGCAAGGATCGTCCATGCTGACTTGAGTGAATACAATATTTTGATGTGGAAGGGAAGGCATTACCTCATAGATGTCGGTCAGGCCGTGGACACGAGGCATCCACATGCCAGGGAATGGCTGGAAAGGGATGTTCGAAACCTCTGCAGGTTCTTTTCCAGGTGGGTGAGTGTCAGCCCGGGAGAGCTACTCAAAATCATATATAGGGGGGAGGGAAATGATTGAGGTGGAACAGATAGTGAGCATACCTGAAGAGAAAACCGGGTTGCTGGTCGGCAAAGGAGGCAAGACGAAAAGGGAAATCGAGAAGATGGGAAAGGTCCGGTTGAAGGTCACGGAAGGGACCGTCCGAGTTTCCGGGGAAAGCCTGGACGTGCTCAAGGCCTCGGAGGTGGTGAGGGCGATGGGACTTGGATTCACGAAAGAGGAAGCCTTCAACCTTTTCAGCGATGACCAGCAGCTTGCCATCTTTGACCTCGCGGAGATCGTTCCGGAGTCCCAGCTCCGGAGGGTCTGCGGCAGGATAATAGGGGAGCGCGGAAAGGCAAAACTCCACCTGGAAAAGAGGCTGGGAATTCGCATTCTTGTGCTCAGGGATAAAGTGGCTGCCATTGGGCCCCCTCCAAGAATCAGGGTTTTTCAGGAGGTCCTTGACAGGCTTCTTCACGGGGCAACCCACTCCAGTGCTTACAGGCACCTGGAAAGGAGGCTAGCATCTTTAGAGAAAATTTAAATACCCCTGCTTTTTTCTTTTCCGTGGATATTGACAAGGAATTCAGTAAAAAGTTCAGGGAAGTCGGTGTAGCCGAATTTTTCCGAAAAAACCTCCAGATGCTGGGTTACTCGGGTGCAATCCGGAGTTTCACCACAATAATCCACGAGTTTGTTACGAATGGGCTGGATGCATGTGAGGAATATGGCATTTTGCCAAACATAACCGTTAAAATAAAGGACTTGAGCAAAATAAAGAAAGGAAAGAAACTCAAGAGGCTCGAAACGCTTGAAAAAAGGCTGGAAAAAGCTCAGGCCTCGGGAAGCGCCTCCCAGATAGAGAAGGTCGAAAAGGAGATTGCAAAGCTCGAAAAGGAGCTGGAGAATATAGGAGGGCATTTCATAGTCACGGTGGAGGACAATGGACCGGGAATACCTGCCGAATATGTGCCGAAGGTGTTCGGTTCTATGCTCTCAGGAACCAAGTTTCACAGGTACATCCAAAGCCGCGGACAGCAGGGGATTGGAGCTGTTGGAGCGGTGCTTTTCAGCCAGATGACCACCGGGAAGCCAACCAAAATTGTGACATCAACGGGTAATGGAAAGGCTTCTGTGGTGTTTCTCCGGGTGGATGTGGAGCGCAACAGGGCCCAGGTCGTCAACGAGTCCGTGGTCGAAGCCGACTGGAGGGGAACCCGAATAGTCTCGGAGTTCAAGAACATTATTTACAGGAGGGGGGACCAGAGCCCATATGAATACCTGAGGAGGACTGCAATAGCCAACCCACACGCCACAATCACACTTGTGGAACCAAACGGGAAAAAAACGGTGTGGAGGCGGACCTCAAAGAAAGTTCCGCCCCTGCCAAAGGAGATGAAACCCCACCCTCTGGGGCTCACTGCTGACGACCTCCTCAGCCTCGCGAAGAAGAGCAATGCAAGGAAGTTGGGCAGTTTTCTCCAGTCGGACTTTTCAAGAATAAGTTCCAGGAAGTCCGCAGAGATTTTGAAGAAGGCCAAAGTCGAAGACAAGGACCCCACCAAGATGTCCCACACCGAAGCCGAACGGATCGTGCACGCCTTCAAACAGGTTAAACTCCTCCGCCCATCCACAGAGGGAATGACGCCCATAGAGGAGGACCACCTCGAGAAGAGCCTGAAAGAAATTCTCCAGGCAAAATTCATCAGGGCGAGGACCCGGAAGCCCAGTGTTTACAGGGGCGGCATACCCTTCCAGGTTGAGGTGGCCATAGCCTATGGTGGGGGAGCTGGGAGAAACACCGGTGAGGGCAAAAAGATGGAGATAATGAGGTTCGCAAACAAGGCCCCCCTGCTCTTCGATGCCGGGGCCTGCGCCATAAACAACGCCATACGCAGTATCAACTGGAAGAACTACCACATAGGTGACTTCGAAACCGCGCCACTCACAGTCCTTGTGAACGTGATATCTCCACACATACCCTATCAATCGGCGGGGAAGCAAGCTGTTGCGGGGGACGAGGATGTCACAAGGGAAATCAGGTTCGCCGTTATGGAGGTGGGCAGGAGCCTGAAGAAATATATCTCAGGCATACACAGGGAAGCCCTCAAAGCAAAGAGGCGGAATGTGTTCTTGAAATATGCCCCTGAGGTGGCGGAGGCCCTCAGTAAGATAAGTGGAAAGAAGAAAGAACCCATAGAGACCATGCTTGTGGGAATCATAGAAAAAAGGATAAGACTCAAAGAACAGGAGGAGGCGGGGGAATCCGCGTAAATTCTTATATACCTTTCATGCCTGGTAGTCTGGATGCTTGACATAAAGCTTTTTAGGGAGAATCCGGGGGTTGTGGAAGAGAACCTGAGGAAAAGGGGCATGGACACTTCCCCCGTAAAAGAAATAATAGCCCTCGACGAGATGTGGAGAAAGAAGCTTTTCAGGCTTGACAGTCTGAGGAAGGAAAGGAATGAGCTGTCACAGAAGGTGGCGAAAGGGAAGAAGTCCCTGCTCGGGAGGGCAAAGGAGCTAAAGGTCGAGATAGAAAAACTTGAGAGGGAAGTCCCAGAGCTCAAGGAGAAGAGGGACAGACTTCTAATGCGGATGCCGAACATTCTCCATCCCGAGGTCCCGAAGGGCAAGGATGACAGTGAGAACGTGCCCGTAAGGTATTGGGGGAAGCCCATGGTGAAAAAGGGCACGAGCTGGGACTACCCCGTCGAGCCAAGATGGGTGAATTTTGACCCCCTGGACCACATCGATCTGCTGGTGCCCAGATATGCCGACATAGAAAGGGCCGCCAAAGTTTCCGGAGCACGTTTCTATTACCTGAAGGGGAAACTCGTCGAGCTGGAATCGGCACTCCTCCGATTCGCCCTCGACTACCTGAAAAAGAAGGGGTTCACAATCGTGGAGCCACCCTTCATGATAAGAGAAAGAGCAATGAGGGGGGTGACGGACTTCACAGCCTTTGAGGACACGCTTTACAGGGTGGAGGGGGAAGACCTCTACATGATTGCCACTGCGGAGCATCCCCTGGCCTCTCTGCACATGGACGAAATACTTGATGGTGCAAGACTGCCCTTGAAGTATGCCGGAATCAGCCCTTGCTTCCGCAAAGAAGCCGGCAGTCATGGCAGGGACACCAAGGGGATCTTCCGTGTCCATCAATTCAACAAGGTTGAGCAGTTCATATTCTGCAAGCCGGAGGAGAGCTGGGAGCTGCACGAAAAGATTACAAGGAATATAGAGGAGATCTTCAGGAAACTTGAGATACCCCACAGGGTCGTGGAGATATGCACCGGAGACATAGGTTACGTTGCAGCCCGGAAATACGACCTTGAAGCATGGCTTCCAGGGCAGGGGAAATTCAGGGAAATGGGAAGCAGCAGCAACTGCACGGACTGGCAGTCCCGGGGGCTGAACATCAGGTACCGTTCCGGGGGGGACAAGCAGTTTGTGCACACACTCAACAACACTGCCATAGCAACCCCGAGAGCAGCCATAGCCGTTGTCGAGAACTTCCAGCAAGAGGACGGGAGCATAAAGATACCGAAGGTCCTTCACAAATACCTTGATTTCAAGGAGATGTGAGTGGGTACTCGGCCTCCGCCAGCCTGTCATTGTCGCACCACAGCTCCACGCGGAGCCTGTCAATCGTGTCCCCGATCCGCAGGGCGAGGGTGTCACTGATTGTTCCCGTCCGCTCTGTGAGGACATGTATGTTGTTACCCGCCTCGTGACCCGGTTTGTCATATCTGAATGGTCCGTAGAACACCAAAAAGCAAGATTTCTCCCACGGTGCCTCATAGCTCACTGAAAAGTCAACTGTGTCATTCCCGAGGGTTGCCGACTCGATTTCAACGCCCGGTTGGACGGGGGTCCAAGAAGGAAGGACGAAGAAAAACGCCAAGGCAACCAATCCAACCACAATAAGCAGTTCCCTGTCCACTGAATTGAGTTTCGCTAAAGTTTTTAACTCTTTAGCTTCCTTCCTTGGGTGAAAATACTAGCTGTGTCGGACATACACGGAGACCTGAAAAAGCTTTACCGGCTGGTGGATAGCCTGGACGAAAAGCCAGATGCTGTGGTCGTGGCAGGGGACCTCACGCCATTCGGCCCGAAAAAGCTCGTGCCTCAGATAAAGTCGGCTCTGAAGAAAGTTTCAGATTACGTGTTTGCCATCCCCGGGAATGAGGACCCGGATGATGTGAGAAAACTCATGGACAAGCTGAAACTCAACATGCATGGTAAAAAAATGGAGCTGGATGACACAACCCTTGTCGGGTTCGAGGGGGCCAGGTGGGTGGAGACCGGCGGGGAGATATTCATAAAATATGACCCCATCCACAAACTGCTCAGGTCTAAGGGAAAGAAGGTCCTCGTGACTCACGTGCCACCCTTCAACACAAAGGCTGACAAGCTATGGACAGGACACCATGTCGGATCACCATTCCTCAGGAGCCTCATAGAAGACTACAAGCCCGACTTTGTGATATGCGGACATGTGCACGAGGCCAGAGGCGTTGAAAAGCTCGGGAAGACCACCGTGGTGAACACCGGGGCCCTCGCTGACGGCTACGCTGCCTGGATTGACACGGACTCAGGGGAAACGGAACTGCTGAAAATAGGGAAAAAACTGGAAAGACTGAAGGTCAAGAAAGAAGGGAATCGATGAATGCCTCCAGGTCTCTCTGGGAGGTCTCTGGATCCCGCACGAAGAACTTTATGCTGTTCTCGTTCATTGAAAAGCCGTAACTGTCGCCGGGCAGCTCTATGCGGCCGCTCACCTCCCTTATCTTTCCCTTTGACCTGTATCTCCCGAACTCTTTTGAAAGGGAAAGCCCCCCGCCGAAAAGCGCAACTTCGACCACATGCTCATCCTGGGTCTCATAGACACGGACCTTCTTTATATCATCAGACATCTTGATGACCTTCTCAAACTCCTTTTGTGTGAAAATCACGGGGTCGACCTCCCCCAGCACGGACAATGTCTCCACAACCCTGCGGATAAATGCAGGCGGGCCATAAACCTCAACCAGACCGGAAGGCCTTATGTGGACCTCCACCCTGACGAGGGTTTCCATCGGTATTTTTTCTTCCTCCAGAACATCCCCTTCCCCG
>CAYVAH010000007.1:0-24271 GCA_964449215.1 Candidatus Undinarchaeota archaeon
CCCCGAAGCTGCTCTGGAGATCTTGGCGAGTTCCAGTGCGTACTCATCGGCTTTCAGAGCTGCACCTATCTCGGGAATGTCTGAATATTGCTCGAATAGCTCCAGGTCCTCCTGACTGAAAGTGCTTCCAGGCTTCCTGTTGGGAAAATAGTTCCCCCAACCAAACAATAGTTTAAGTACTCCATTGGCGAATTTTTCCCTGTAAAGCTCCCGGTGTTCCTCGTCTTCAATACCCCGGTAGTCCCGGACGAGGCGCTTTAGCATCAGTCTGGGAGCCTCGGAGGGGCGCCATTCATCTTCTTCTATGCTGACAACTCTTTCGAGAAGCTGGCGATATATCTGTGGATCAAAAAATTCAACGGGGCTGTCGAATCCTACTGCAAGGTCGTTGAGAAAATTGCTCAGGAACAGCACCGCAGAGTCTTTCGGGACTGTATCAACCTCGGCATTTGACAGCTCCTCATATGTTTGGGGGTCCAGCGAGATTGTTACATGAGTGCAGTGGGGTAGCTGCCAAGACACCTTGAATTTCCCATCGCTGTTACGCACATAGGAAAAAACATTGAAATTCTTATCAGCAACATCCAGCAGGAAACCCACTTCCAGTCCTTTTACCTCATCATAGAGAAACGGAACGGGACAGATAATATATTCCCTGCCCTTGATTTTTTCCACCTGAATGCCCGCCCCCCAAGCCTGGTGCTCCGGTCGGGTATTGACTATTGTCTTTTCAGCGTCGAGATTGTATTTTTTGACCACGGATGCCACAGTTTCCGGGCGGAGTGCCCTCAGGACTATGTTTTGCAACTGTTTTTTTCTGGAACTCTCAGGCATATACAACTATATAGTTACTCCCTATTTAAATTGTTCGCCCACACCAAACTCACGGGAAAACGCTTATTTACAAGCGCGCCGAGTTCTTTCATGGTACTGGCATATATTATGGTAAGGGTTGATGCGGGAGAAGAGCGGAATGTTCTGAAAAAGGTGGAGGAGCTCGGCGAGGTGAAGGAGGCCCACATCATTTACGGCGAGTGGGACCTGATAATGAAAATAGAAGTCGCCAATGTCGAGGAAATAACGGTTTTCGTGGTCGATAAGCTCAGGAAGATTGAAGCAGTCAAGCTAACATCAACCATGATTGTGGCAGAGTAACCGGGTTTTTAAGTGGCTGGGGATGGCGTATCTGTGATATGGTGCAGGCTCTACCGCCCCGGGGAAGTTGTCCTTGCCATGGCGGACGAGGAGCTGGCAGGAAAAGAATTCGAGGAGGGTGATTTCCGCCTGTCTGTCGGGCTTTTCTATCAGGGGGAGCTCGTGGATGAAGAACGGGCGAAGCAACTGCTGAAGGATGCCACAATAATCAACGCAGTCGGGAAAAGGGCGGTGGGGCTACTGATTGAAGCCGGACTGATAAAGGAAAGATTCGTGAAAACCGTTCAGGGGGTCCCCCATGCACAGGCTGTTCTCCGGTATCTCTAAACAACCGCAAAGTCAAGCTCCTTCGGTGCGCTGGTCAGGAGCTTTCCCCCAACCACAAAAACATCCTCCACCCGGACCCCAAACCCCTTGTATATCCCCGGCTCCACGGTAAGCACCATCCCCCGCTTCAGTTTCCCACGGGTGAATGAAGGCGCCTCATGAACGTCGAGCCCTACACCATGACCAAGGGAATGCGCCAGCTTGCCCACAAGCTTCTCGGCAGCCTCACGGATCTCCCGCACAGAAACTCCCTCCTTAAGCTTCCGGACCACAGCGCCCTGGGCCTCCAGCACCTTCTCATAGGCCTCCTTGAACTCACTCGAGCAGCCGAGAGAAAAGCTACGTGTTATGTCACTCGCATACATCCGGTAGGTCGGACCGAAGTCCACCACCACAGTGTCCCCCTGGTGGAGCCTTCTCCCGGAGGCGGTTGCGTGCGGTATGGCACTCCTGGGACCCGAAGCCACAATGGTCTCGAAGGCAAAACCCTCCGCTCCCTTCTCAACTGCGATCCGCTCAAGCTCAGCCTTCAGCTCCAGCTCCTTCACACCCGGGCGGATAAGCTCCCTGAACTCCTCGATGGAGCGGGAAGCAATCCTGCACGCCTTCCTTATTTTGGAAATCTCTTCACGGGATTTCACAGCCCTTTTCCTGGAGAGCCAGGCCGAGGCATCCCCAAGCCTGAACCCCTTCTTTTTCAGCATGTTGAAAGTTTTTACAGTCAACCGGCGGAAGTTGACCCCAACCACCGAGTCACCAACCAGCTCGCCAAAAAGCTTCCAGAACTCAGACCTGCTCCGGTAAACCAGCATCCTCGCATACTTCTCCGCTATCCCGGACTCGAGCGGACTGGCAAGAACCACAGGCTTGCGCCCGGAGACCACAACGCCCTTGCAAGGCTCCTCAATCCCACTGAGGTAGTAGAAATTCCTGTCCTCCACACCTGTGTTGAATATTGCTATCATGCACACATCCATCAGAGAGGTTAATAAATATGAGCTGGTAGGCTTGTGGTGAAGGTCTGCAGGCATTGTGGCAGGGTGCTCAAGGGGAAGAGGTGGGTGCGTGCTGAAGTCGAGGGCGGAGAAATGGTGACATGTGAGGACTGTGCCCGCCACCCCGGGACCCATTCAGCCATACTTCAGGTCAAGGGCGGGGACCCCAAAAACGTGGAAAAGCTGATAGCTGAGGAACTGGAAACCAGCAGAGCAGAAGGGAAGGTCGAACGGGTGTTCGAGAAGGGCGGAAAATACCATTTTACAAGCAAGAGCATGGCCAGGGCGGTAGCCCGGAAGCTCAAGCGTCAGGGTGGGGAGCTCCTCGAGACGTCCAAGGTGGTGACCTATGACCGGCAGAAATCCCGGCAGAAAACCCGCATAACCCTGCGAGTCCGCTTCCCCGTATCCAGAGGGGATGTGGTCCAATACAGGAGCAGAAAATATCTGGTCATCGGGATGCGAGGGGGATTTGTGCTCACAAAGGAAGGAAAAAAAATAAGGATAAAGGACATAAAAAAGGTCCCCTGCCGGAGGATGGAGGGCTTCTACATATCCAGCAGGCCTCCACTGGTCTTCCTGGAGTCCACCGGGGAAACCATCGAGGTGCCGGAGAAAGGGGAAGGAAAAGTCGAGGTTGTCATATCCGGAAAGAAGGTCTGGACACTACCGTTATAAAAAACCGGGCTTTCTGGGGATGTGACGGTCCTCGGGCTCATAGGGAAGCCTAATGTGGGAAAAAGCAGCTTTTTCAGGGCGGCTACACTCAAGGACGTGGAAGTGGCGGACTACCCATTCACCACGATAAAACCGAATGTTGGTGTCGCGCACGTGAGCCTCCCCTGCCCGGCTCCGGAGTGCAACCCGAGGAGGGGCGCCTGCCTGGAAGGAACCCGGTTCGTGCCGGTGAAGCTCTATGACGTTGCCGGGCTGGTCCCGGGAGCCCACCTCGGAAAGGGACTTGGTAACAGATTCCTTGATGATGCCCGCCAGAGTGACGTGCTGATAATGGTGGTGGACAGCACGGGAACCACGGATGCTGAAGGGAACAGGGGGGAAGGGAACCCCGTGGAGGACGTGCTTTTCGTGCTGGAGGAGTTCGACAGGTGGCTTGCCGGGATAATCAAAAAAGTGAGGGAGACTGAAAAACTGAAAACAGAACTTGCCGGGCTCGGAATAACGGAAGAACAGGTTGAAAAGGCCCTTCTGGAGTCCTATCCATCGGGAGACTGCCTGGAGTTCGCCACCACCCTGCGGAAGCTCTCCAAGCCGGTAATAATAGCCGCAAACAAGTCGGACATCAGGGGAAGCGAGATATGGATAAACAAGCTCCAGAAAACCGGGTATCCGGTCGTGGTGACCTCTGCAGCCTATGAGCTCGCTCTGAGGAAAGCCGCGAACTCCGGGTATATCCGTTACGTGCCCGGAAGGGGGAGCTTCGAAGTGCTCAAGGAACTGGGGGAGAAGCAAGCAGAGGCCCTGGAGCGGATCAAAGCCTTCCTGAAGAAATTCGGCTCAACAGGGGTGCAGGAGGTCCTGAACAGGGCAACTTTTGAGCTGGGAGGGGTGATCGCGGTCTTCCCCGTAGAAAACGAGAACAAATGGACGGACTCCGCGGGCAACGTGCTTCCGGACTGCCTCCTCGTGAAGAAGGGCACAACAGCCAAGGAGCTCGCCTATCTCGTTCACACAGACATAGGGAAAAAATTCGTGAAAGCCATAGACGCCAAGACAAAGAAGGTAGTGGGGGCAGACCACGAGCTTTCCCACGGGGACATAATCAAAATAATGACTAGAGCTTAGCGATGAGCCGTTCCAGCTCCTTCCTTTCGAGGTCACAGCGGAACCCCGTTGGGGAAAAGTGGGTTCGCACACCACCCGTGGCCTCCAGAACCTTTTCCATGGACGGGCAGGAACGAACACCCCTGCACAGGGCGTGAACATCATAATACGGTCGGGGAAACTTCAACTCTTCACTTATCAACCGGAGCTGCTCCGCCGTCTTCGGGTGGGCAAGCTGGACTTTCCGCGACATCTTCACCATTCCCTTTACCAAGGAGGGGTCCCACAGGTTCCCCTTGTAAATGGGCCCGACTCCTTCATAGCTCCCGAGCTCCCCAAGAAGCCTGTCAGAAGCCCCTGCACCCCTTTTCAGGGAGAAATACAGCCGGTAGCAATGCCTGTAGGCGTGAGCAAACACAGGCCTGGCAGCAACCTCAAGTTTTGCCCCTTCCCTGACCACGAATCCCGCAAGGGCACGAACGCCAATCTCCGGATAATTCGGGAGCTTTCGGGTCTGCACGCCGTATCGCCTTCGACCCACCCTTGGATATGTGCCGGCAAGAGCAGCAGTGTCTGTCGCAGCCACCCCAATGACACGGATCGCCGATGAGAAGGCACAGTGCACGAAGGGTGCAGGGGAACCGAAGGGGTCTATGTCCACGGCACCAAACCTGCGGGAGTGCAAAAGCACCCTCAAGTCCCCGCACATGACCTCAAGTTCCACTCCGTTCAGTCTGGCATTCTTCTTTATCAGGGCAGCTGCCTTCTCAGAACGGTCATTCGCCACAACACTCAGCTCATGCCGGGCCAGGCGAACAGCCCTCGCCCCCGTCCCCGCCATCCCATCAAGAACATCCACACCCATGGAAGCATAGAGCAGGAGGCTTATGTCCCTCGAAAGTGCCTGCTCCGGATTGTAAAAAACCTCCCCTTCCTCTGGCAGGGCAACGTCGGGAACTTTGAGCTTGACACCCCCTTCCTCCACGAGTTTCAGGCGCATAAACCGCCTCCCAGCATGGTAAATTATAGTTATTTTACAACTCTCAAGTTACAAGAAAATTATTATTATTGTTATCCGGTTTTAGTGGTTTATGATTGACGAAAGGTTAGTAGATACAATTAAAGAGCACTTTGATCTCAACAGCTATGAAGCGAAGGTCTGGATTGCCCTTCTCGGCAGGGGCATAACCAGCGCGGGAGAGCTGGCAGAACTCACAGGAGTGCCCAGGTCAAGAACCTACGACATCCTGGAGTCCCTGGAGAGAAAGGGACTTGTAATAATGAGGCTTGGAAAGCCCATAAAATATATCTCGCTCAACCCTGTGGAGGTTATAGACAAACTGAAGAAACGGGTGGACCTTGAACTAAATGAGCGGTTGAAGCGGATCGACGAGGTCAAGGAGAACCCGATATGGAAGGACGTGGTCGCCCTCTATGAGAAGGGAATAAAGAAGGTTGACCCAACCCAGGTCAGCGGGGCCATCAGGGGAAGGCACCACCTGCATGACAGGTTCGAGGAGCTTTTCAGCGAAGCCGAAGAGGAGATAATTATAGCAACCAGCGGGGTTGAAATGAACAGGATAATAGAGTATCACTATCCGGCGCTCAGGGCTGCCAAGGAGCGTGGTGTCAAGGTTCTCGTGGCGGTGACAAAGAAAGGACTGACGGAAAAGAACCTCAAGCTGAGCAAGGAACTCGGGGAGGTCAAGGAACTCGAGGGCATGGACACCCGGTTCGTGATAATAGACGGCAGGGAGCTCATATTCATGCTGACCTCCGACCAGGAGGTGCACCCCAGCTATGACACGGGCGTCTGGATACACAGTCCATTTTTCGCCCAGAGCATCAGGGCCATGTTCGCCCATTCCTGGAGGAAAATGAAGACACTCTGATTGGTGGGCAAAACACCCACCTTTTACTGGTTTTTAGGCTACAGTGATGAGTACACCTTGTGCCTGTGGTCCAGTGTCACAACAAAAATCACAAGCTTGTTTGACTCCACACTCAAAATCACCCTGAGGCTCCCAACCCGCAAGCTATACAAGGGAAACCCTTTCAGCCTTCTGATAAACCGGAAGGGCTTCTGCTTTATTGCTTCAACCTTGTAAATGACCCTCCCCGCCGTTTTCTTGTCAAGTTTCTTCAGCTTCTTGAAAGCAGTTTCAGACCAGATAACCCTGTAGGTCAAAGTCCCAGCTCCTTCACAACGCGCTCAGTTGTGCGGAGCCTCCCCTCACGCAGGTCCTTCAGCGCAGATTCTATCTCTTTGAGTGTCCTCTTGGATAGAGGTTCATCATCCACAGCAAGTTCTGTCAGCCTTTCTATAACACCGTTGAGAGGCTCCCGGGGATAGGCCCGCAACTTTTCTAACCTTCGCTTAACCTCAAGAGAAACACGTATTGTTGTATTCATGTATGTATATTCACATATACCTTTTTATACTTGAGCATATGAAGAGTGCCTTTTCAGATTGATTGCCCTGTTCGCCAGCCTGTCAGCCCTGCTGTTTTCCCGTCGGTCAATATGCTTCACGGTCCAGCTATCCAGCCTGCCCAGAAGCCGCCGGGCCTTTTCAAACAACGGCCTTATACGTGGGTTTTTCACCCTGTATTCACCACGCAACTGGCGGACAACGAGCAAACTGTCCATGAATATTTCAAGTTCCCCGGCACCCCTGGACAAAGCAAGCTTGACTCCTTCTATGAGCGCAAGATACTCCGCCTCGTTGTTGGTCCTGACACCGAAATACACCGACTTTTCCTCCACGTCCCCATCGACCAGGACAATACCCCCACCAGCCTCCCCGGGATTACCGCGGGAAGCACCGTCTGTGTAGAGCTTCATTCAAGAAACTGCGCCACGGATATAAAAAGAAAGGGGAGAGGGCCGCGATGGGCCCTCTGGGGGTGGGTCGGGACGGCTCCTCAAATAGAGGAGTTACTCCTTAAGAAAGGAGCTTTATTCCCAGCTTGTTTGTCATCTCCAGAGCCTGCTGGGTCGGCTCCTTCGCATCCACAGGTCCGAGTATGTGGGGGCTCTTTACCCCTGTAATTATGGTCATGACCCGGAGCTTACCCTCATACTTGGAGTCTATGCGGGCTCCCCAGATAACCTGGGCATCCTTGTCAAGCTCCTTCGTGACATAGTCTCCGACCAGGGTGGTCTCCTCAAGGGTCATATCCGGACCACCGGTCACATGTATGAGCGCTCCTGTCGCCCCGCGATAGTCCACGTCCAGCAGCGGGTTGCTCATGGCCTTGCGGACCGCATCGGCAGCCTTGTTGTCGCTTGTGGACTCACCAACACCGATAACGGCAACCCCTCCTTTGCTCATTATGGACTTCACATCGGCGTAGTCCAGGTTGACGAGGCTGGGAAGAGCAATTGTCTCAACTATGCCCTTTATCATCGTCGAAATCAGCTCGTCAGCGACCGAGAACGCCTGGCCAATTGGGAGATTGCCAGCTATCTCAAGAAGCCTGTTGTTGTCTATGACAATCACGGTGTCACAAACCTGCCTAAGCTCGTAGAGACCGGTCTCGGCCTTGTAAAGCCTGGCTTTCTCCATCTTGAAGGGCATGGTCACAGCGCCAATCACTATGGAGCCAAGCTCCTTAGCAATCCTCGCAATCACAGGGGCACTCCCCGTTCCGGTCCCCCCTCCCATGCCCGCCACCACGAAGACCATATCAGCATCAGAAAGTGCCTCCTTGATCTCAGCCTTACTTTCCTCAGCAGCCTGTTTCCCGACCTCCGGAAAACCACCCGCCCCGAGACCCTTGCAAGTTTCCTTGCCGAGCAGGAGCTTCAGATCAGCCTCCCTGTGGTCAAGGTGCTGCTTGTCCGTGTTCATAGCAACTATTTTGGCTCCCTGAATTCCCATCTTGTAGAGCCTGTCCGCCGCGTTGTTCCCGGCACCACCGGTTCCAACGACGAATATCCTTACCTGTCCAACATCCCAATTTTCTTCCGTTTTCGGGTTCTGTAGCGCCGATTTTATGATGAAGTCCATACATGACTCCCTCCCCTATACTTCGATATATACTTTGAACTACCACAATGGTTAATTATCCAGAGCGGTAGCTCATTCTATACAAGTCGAGAAGCCGGGCAAACCGGACCAAACCATGGGGCAAAACTGACTGATCGATTGCAGATTGAGGGGGCTTTTCTCAATCTCAACTCATTCCTATTATACCCTCTATCTTGTTTTATTTATGCATATCTAGACAGAATTGGATATTTTTCAATCCAACCATTAAAATGGATATTTTTCACCGCACATCCGGGAATAATTAATAGTATAAATACCCCGCAGGATATTATTTCTGTGGACAGAGTCAGGAAGGCCAGGGTGACGCTCAGGGATGGGCGGGTGTTCGTGGGTTATCTGCTTCCACGAACAGAGTTTTCCGGCGAGGACGTGGTGGTGCTAAAGCTGGAAAACGGCTATAATGTCGGGCTTAACTCGAAGGACATCCGCAAGAAAGAATTCCTCAAGGGTAAGGCACCAATTCGGAAGGTTCCACGCATAAAAGTAAAGGGCAAAGGGCCTGTGGTATCTGTGGTCGGGACCGGAGGGACAATAGCAAGCAGGGTGGATTATCTCACCGGTGGAGTCCGGGCCAGCATGAACACAGCCGAGATTCTCAGCGCCATCCCAGAAGCGGCAGAGCATGCAGAGCTGCGTTTTGTAAATGTGATGCACAAACTGAGTGAGGACATGACCCCCAAGAACTGGGCAGAGATCGCCAGCCAGGTTGCAAGAGCCCTCAAGCACTCAGAGGGTGTCGTAGTGTTGCATGGAACAGATACAATGCATTACAGTGCTTCTGCACTATCCTTTATGCTCGACACGCCGAAACCCGTAGTCTTCACGGGAGCCCAGAGAAGCAGTGACCGCCCGAGCAGTGATGCTTACATGAACATTCTTTGCAGCATAGAGGCCGCAAAGAGTGATGTTGGGGAGGTCACGGTGTGCTTCCATTCCAGCACCAGTGACGACTTCAACCACCTGATAAGGGGAAACAGGGCAAGAAAACTTCACAGCTCTGCGAGGGCGGCGTTCAAATCGGTGAACTACCCGCCCCTGGCGAAAGTATGGCCGGACGGGAAGTTCGAAAAGATTGCAGACTACTTCCCCCGGAGGGAGGGGAACCTGGCCTTGCACAACAAGTTTGAACCCAGGGTCGCCCTGGTAAAAACCTTCCCTGGAGCAGACCCGGACGTGCTGAGGTATTATGCCTCGAAGAACTACAAGGGGATTGTGATTGAGGCCACGGGGCTCGGGCATGTCCCTGTAAATCCTGACGGAGGGAAGAGCTGGATACCTGTGATAGAGGAACTCAGGGATGAAGTCCTCTTTGTCATCACGTCTCAGACCCTGTGGGGAAGAACACACAGGTATGTGTACACAAACCTCCGAAAGCTCTCGAGACTGGGGGTTTCCTTCGTTGGCGACATGCTTCCTGAAACAGCCTACACGAAACTGGTCTGGGCCCTCGGGAACTTCGACCCCGAGGACGCCAGGAGCATCATGGAGAGCAACTTAAAAGGAGAAATGGAAAAAAGAACCGTGTCCGTTTAGGGACAGGTTTCCGTGAACTGCTGTGTGCTGATGCCATTTGAGAACAGCTGAACTTTCAAGGTGCTCCCGCTCGTGCAGGTGACATCGGTGGTCAGGTGTGTGGCTGTGGATCTCGCACCAAGCACCTCACTGAAGGAGGTATTTACCACAGTATTCCCCCCAACTATCACCTTGTACCCTGTCAGGTTGACACTCGAGGATCCAGCATTGTTTATTATGAATCCAACTTTTCCACCACTTGTGTAGATCCCAGCAAGTGAAAGAGAAGAACTTGACTGCTGTTCCACTTGTTCGCCCATTTTCGTCTCGGTTCGACCACTTATAACAGAACTCTGCCTCTGGTACCAGACCCAGGCTCCGCCTACGGCAGCCACGGCCATCAGCAGGATGAGTATTGTTGCTATAACCGGAGTTATACCTTTCACTCGCGGGCACCTCTCAGATCCAACAGTCAGCAGGTCTCCTGGAAGTCCTGTGTGCTTATACCAGCAGCGTATAGCTGAACCTTAACTGTGTCACCTGAAGTGCAGGACACCAGAGTGTCAAGCTCTGTGGTTGACCGGGCACCGATGCTCTGGGTAACCGAAGTATTCACGTAGTCCGTTCCAGCGACGTTTATTTTGAATCCTGTGATATTGACGCTCGAAGACCCCGCATTGTTCACAATCAGAGTTATGTTCCCGTCGCTTCGGGTGTATATCCCTGCCAAAGACAGGGCAACACCGGTTTGCTGCTCAACCTGTTCACTCATCTTGGTCTCTGTCTTACCACCAATAACAGAACTCTGCCTCTGATACCAGACCCAGGCTCCGCCCACTGCAGCCACGGCCATCAGCAGGAGGAGTATTGTTGCTATAACCGGAGTTATACCTTTCATAGAGATAAGTCCCAGCCCGGATATTTATGCATTTCATAAAGATAAAAATAAGGGGCCTACTCGGCAACCAGGCTGTAGTCCCTGAATATGTAAGCCCCGCCAATTCTCCCGGAGATGAAGTAGAGCTGACCGGAAGTGCAGGATCCACTCACTGTGGACAGGGTATGGGAACTGACCGAGTCCGCTCCAACCACCCAGCTCTGGTAATACGCATTCGCAGACCCCCCTGCGGACGTCGATAGTGTCACATTGTCCACGGTAACACTGCTTGATCCGGCATTCACCAGCACCAAGACCCAGTCAGAGCCACTGCACGACAAGGAGTCCGGGCTGACAACCACGGCCGTCTTTTTTATCTGTTCAACCTGACCGCTACCACCTGCCATCGAGCTGGTCTGCATCCTCTGGTACCAGACCCAGGCTCCGCCTACGGCAGCGACCGCCATCAGCAGGAGCAGGACAGTAGTTATAACAGGACTGATTCCTCTCATAAAAGAAAAAAGGAAAAAGAAGTATAAAACCTTTTATTTGGCGGTGACCGGGTATTCGCGGATCACGTACTGTGCTCCAATTCTGGCGGAAACATAGTAAGTGGTCCCTGTGCTGCAAGGTTGAACTCCCGTTGCATTGGTTAGAGTCTGAGTGTCCAGAGAGTCCGCCGATATCTGCCAAGACTCCTTGTAAGCGTATGGCGTCCCCCCGGATGTCTCAACTGTAACATTCGTCAATGTTGTTGTTTCGGTTCCGACGTTGGACATCGTCATCTGGTACTCCGCTCCGGAGCACTTAAGCTCGTCAACACTTATTGCAACCGCTGTTTTCTTCAGCTGTTCAACCTGACCGCTACCACCTGCCATCGAGCTGGTCTGCATCCTCTGGTACCAGACCCAGGCGCCACCTACGGCAGCCACGGCCATCAGCAGGAGCAACACGGTGGTTATAACGGGTGTAATGCCTTTCATAATGATAATTGGAAATAGGACATATTTATCTTTGCCTATTTCCCCAGAACCCGTTTGAAACTTGGGAGTGTTAATAAATGGCTTTTATACTCCCTGTTCTCATTTTCCCATGAAGAGGGTTTACTGGTTCTATGAAATTGACAAGAAAAAGCTCGGCATAGCGGGGGGCAAAGGGGCAAACCTCGGGGAGATGGTCAAAGCAAAATTTCCCGTGCCTCCTGGATTCGTGCTCAGCAGCCAGACCTATTTTGAGTTCCTCGACAAACTGCATCTGCGCAACAGGATTGAGGGCATACTCAAGAAGCTGGACGTCAACGACTCCGCTGCCCTGCAGGAAGCCGCAAGGGCTGTGCAGAAGCTCATCACGGGGTCAAAGCTCCCAGGGAGCATCGCAAAGGACATACTCGCCGCCTATGATGAGCTCGCCTCCAACGTCGGTGAGGAGCCCCTCGTGGCGGTCCGGAGCTCTGCCACAGCTGAGGACCTCCCCAAGGCGAGCTTTGCCGGCCAGCAAGCCACCTTCCTGAATGTGACCCGGGATCGACTCCTCGATGCCGTTGTGGCTTGCTGGGCCTCCCTCTTCACAGCACGCGCCATATTCTACAGGGTCCAGCAGGGCTATCCACACATGAAGGTCGGGGTGGCCGTTGCTGTGCAGAAAATGGTCCAGAGTGAGTCCTCCGGCGTTGTGTTCACCACGCACCCTTCAGGAGAAAGCGACAGGGTGATAATAGAGGCTGTTTTTGGGCTCGGCGAAGGAATAGTCAGCGGCCGTTACACGCCAGACCATTATGAAGTCGAACCGGCCTCCTGGGACATCGTGAAAAAAGACGTGGCAACCCAGGAACGCATGATTGTCCTCGACAAGGACAAGGGCACGCAAGAAGTGGAAGTTTCCCCGGAAAAGCAGGCGACCCAAAAGCTCCCTGACAACAAAATTGTGGAGCTGGCGAAGCTCTGCAAGAAGATAGAAAAGCACTATGGCTGGCCGCAGGACATTGAATGGGCTTATGAAAAGGGCAGACTCTACATAGTCCAGAGCCGCCCTGTCACCACGATTCCCAAGGAAAGGAAGCGACAGGAAGATGAGGCGATGGTCAAGCGGTTGAAGCCTGTGCTCAAGGGTCTCGCCGCCTCCCCCGGGATCGCCTCCGGACCGGTCAAGATAATCAAGAGTGCCACAGAAATTGACAAGGTGAAGAACGGGGACGTCCTCGTGACAGGAATGACCAATCCGGACATGGTCCCTGCCATGAAACGCGCCGCCGCCATAGTGACCGACGAAGGTGGGATGACCTCACACGCCGCCATAGTCAGCAGAGAGCTCGGCATACCCGCAATAGTGGGAACGCAAAACGCCACCAAGACTCTAAAGCAGGGAGAAGTCGTGACGGTCGATGGCAAGCGGGGTATGGTTTACAGGGGAGAAAAGAAGGACATACTCATGGAAAAGATACCGGCAGAAACGGAAGACCACGGTGTGTGGGTTCCCACAGCCACTAGGGTGATGGTCAACCTTTCTTCCCCCGGAGAAGCAAAGAAAATTGCAGGCAAGGATGTCGATGGTGTGGGTCTGCTGCGGGCGGAGTTCATGGTCGCAGAGATAGGCATACACCCCAAGGAGGCCATCGCCACCGGCAAGGCTGACAGCTTCGTGGACGAGCTCGCCAGCGATGTCGCGGAAATAGCCAGGGCCTTCTGGCCGCGCCCCGTAATATACCGAAGCTTTGACTTCAAGACCAACGAATACTCTTCACTCAAAGGCGGGAAGAAATACGAGCCAAACGAGAACAACCCGATGATAGGTTACCGTGGAGCGATGAGGGCAATATTCGACCGCGAGGTCTTCGAGCTGGAACTGAAGATGCTCCGCAAGGTGCGGGAAGAGCTGGGACTCAAGAACCTGTGGCTCATGATGCCCTTCATCCGCACGGTGGGTGAGGTCCGGAAGATAAAGCGCATTCTGGAAGAACATGGATTCCTCGACGACAAGGACTTCAAGTTCTTCCTGATGGCAGAGGTGCCAAGCATCGCACTGCTTATAGACGAGTTCGCCAGGGAAGCGGACGGCTTCTCCATAGGCAGCAACGACCTCACACAGCTGGTGCTGGGTGCTGACCGGGACAACGAAAAGCTCGCCGAGACCTTTGACGAGCGGGACCCTGCCGTGCTGAAAGCCCTGGAAATGATAATCAAGGGGGCGAAAAAGCACGGGAAATACGTGAGCATTTGCGGGCAGGCACCGAGTGTTTACCCGGAGATGGTCGAGCACCTCGTACGCTGGGGCATTGACTCCATATCGGTGAACCCGGACGTGATAACAAAGACCAGGAAGATAGTGGCACAGACCGAACTCAAGGTGCTTCTCGAACGGAAGCGAGGGGAAAGCTTATAATTTCCCAGTAACAAAAACTCCATGAGCCAGGTTTTCGAAAAGGTTGTGGAAGTACTGAAGGAGTTACCCATAAACAGGAACCAGTCGGAGCACCAATACAGGGTTCTGCCAGAGCTCTCAGAAATTGAAAGGGAAACGGGGACAAAAATAGAGTGCTATTGCTTCAAAGAAAATGAGCCACACGTGGAAAAATACGTTGGAAAGGAGAGGGCTGAAGCCATGGAAAATAATCCCACAACGCTGCAGACACTTTACAACTTTGTCAGGACATTCAACAAGCTCAACGGCCACCAGGGGGACACGCTGGAGTTCTCCCTGATCAACGACGAGAAGGAACTTGCCGTCAGGGCGTATCTTCAGGGAGCCACAGGAAGCTATTCAATAATAGCCGTTGAAAAGGAAGCAGAGCAGCGTGAGAACGGCAAGCCTTACATGAAAGTAACAAAGGTAGGGCTGCCAAAAGATGAAAAAGATGAGGACATTTACAACATAGCGGCTCCCATCGCTGCAATAATGAACACTCTGAAAGGACACACGGAATACAAGGAAGCGAGAATTGGTGACTACACAATACGCGAGGAAGAGGGATGCTACGTGCTGTATGGACCCGAGTAATAAGATTTATAATCTGAAAGTGGCTAAACAAGAGCATGGATCCTGATAGGGCTAAAAATTTCCTGAGAAGGAACGGTTACTTAAAAAGGGGGGGCAGGGAATTCAGCGAGGAAGACCTTGATGCTGTTTGTTTTTATCTCGAGAGAAGAAACCCGGGATTTGGTATATGGGAGGATGATGAGCTGAACTTCGAAAAGCTCCGGAGATTGCTCAGCTACCGGGACAAGAACGGGGGAAGCCTGCTTCTGAAAAGGGGAAGTTCCCAAAACACCAACGCAACAAGCAAACTCCTCTCGTTCTTGGAAAGTGAAACGGAAACCAGAATGGCGTACATACTCCCTGAAGAGCTCATGAAAGGAAACAAAAGCGAGTTCATGCTCTATGCCGGGAAAGGCTTCAAGGGGAATCCTCAATATTTCAGCAGAGCAATGGAAATCTATTCTCTAGCGGGTGTTCTGAGAAACTTTTCAGAAATCACTGAAGGACCCGAAATGTCATTCGTCGTTGGTGAAGGCAAAAACAAAATCGGGGTGGCCCTGCTCGAAACAGAAAATATGGGCAATGGCAGAGGGCAGTCATACTCCGCATTCATCGTGGAGGGAGAGACTGCGGACGAAATAGTCAAGGGAATAACCGGTGAAAGGTCATACCAGTTGGGGGATGCCCCGAAAGAAGAGCTACTTGCAGCCGATTCCCACGGAGCGCCCCACATCAAGCAGGAGGGAAAGTATGTCTCTGCTTTGGGATTGGAAGCCAATCAATACGACCGGCTGGCAAATAGAATAGGGGCTGATCCACTCCAGGTATCGGGTTTGGTATTCGCAATACTGGACCTTGCAAACCGGCTTGGATACAGACGCGTAGATGCTTGTGGGTACACCATGAGAAACGAGAGGGGGAAATATACCTTAAGCAAGTCACTTCCCGAACTCTAACATCCTCCCTGCCAGGTTCATCAGCACCCTGACCACATCGCCGCCCGTCAGCTGTCCGGCACCGCCCAGGCGCGCCCACCTTTCCCCAAACCTGCGAACCCCGTCTTTTGGCACATTCACCCCCCAGAAAAGCACGGGCACGGGGTCCCCTGAATGAGTTTTCAGCTCGCAGGGTGTGGCGTGATCCCCTGTGACAGCCAATGCAACATTGTCCAGCTCAAGCAAAGGCCTGATAAGCCTGTCCACCTCCTCTATCACCCTTTTCTTGTCCATCGGCTTTCCATCGTGACCTGCCACATCAGCCTTCTTGAAGTGCAGGAAAAAGAAGTCATAGTTGTGAATGTTCCGGAGGATGTGGTCAACCTTCCTGGAGTCGTCCTCCTCCGCTATCACATCCATTCCGGCGAACCTCGCGGAACCCAGATAGAGGTGTTCCCTGGCCACGCCGAGACATTTAAGCCCCGTTTTTTCCTCAAGGCTCACATGCTCCCCGTAAACGCCCCCTCCCCTGAGCAAAAGGGCGTTGGCAGGCTTAAACCCCTGTTTCTCCCTTTTCACATTATAGGGGCTGCTATCCATGACACTCCGGGCCTTCCTGTATACCCAGGCCACCAGCTCGGCCCCCTCTCCACCCTCGGGAAGCTCCACGGTCACACCCTCAACCGGCGGGTCAAGGTCAGGCATATCCGCCTCTTTTCCCCAACCCTTCACCACCAGCGCTCCACGGTGGTCATAGCCATGCTTCAGCACAATTTCCTTCCGGAAGGGGTTTTGCCTAAAAGCCTTGTTGAGTTCCCCCGTCAGCTCATCAAGAAAATGACCGCTCCTCCCTGCCCTCCTGTCCAGGACCACATCCCTGTTGTTCAGGGTGGCAAAATTCACACGGAAAGCAAGGTCACCGGGCTCCAGCTCGAAACCCATCCCAAGGGCCTCCAGCACACCACGTCCCTGATACTCGTCCAGGGAATACTCAAACAGCAGGTTGTGAGCCACCCCCGAACCGACAGGGATACCGGGTCCCAGCGGATAATAATACCCGAGGGTTCCCTCACGGGCCATCCTGTCCATAGTGGGCGTGCGGGCGGCTTCGAGGGGCGTCCTCCCCCCCAGAACCCGCAGGGGTCGGTCCCCCAGTCCATCTACAATTATGAGCATCAGCTGTGGTCCCGGAAGCAACTTCATAGTTTCCCCTCCAGTTCAAGCAGCCGGTTGTATTTAGCGGTTCTCTCACCCCTGCACGGTGCCCCGGCCTTGATAAACGGCGACGAAGTGGCGGCCGCAAAATCCGCTATGAATGTGTCGGTGGTCTCACCGGAGCGATGGGAGACCACCCATTTGAGCCCGTTCTTCCGGCAGAACTCAATAACCCGAAGAACCTCCGTGACCGTCCCGACCTGATTGGGTTTCACAATAACGGCGTTTATGGCCCGGGCGTCAAAAGCCTTCCTGACCCTCCACAGGTCCGTCACGGTGAGGTCGTCTCCCACCACCAGTGAATCAGATTTTGAGAGAAACTCCGAGAACCCCCTGAAATCCTCCTCGTGGAGGGGGTCTTCCACAGAATAGAGGTGGAAACTGCGGGAAATGCGGGAAAGAAAATCTATGTATTCCCCCCTGCCCAGTGCTCTGCCATCCAGGTGGTATTTCCCACCGCGGAAATATGAGGAAGCCGCACAGTCAATGGACAGGCGAACCCTGTCAAGAAGCCCAGCCTCCCCGACGGCCTCCTCGAGCAATGATAGCGCCTCGTGGGTGGTTTTCAGGGGTGGAGCAAACCCCCCTTCATCACCGACATTCACGGACCCGGGACCGTATTTTTTCAAAAGAAGCTCCCCGAGAGCCCGGTATATGGTGACAGCCGCCTCCAGTTTTTCCCTGAAGCTCTCGAACTTCAGGGGGACCACCATGAACTCCTGAACCGCGAGTTCGCCTCCGGCGTGCAGACCCCCATTAATCAGGTTCAACATCGGTGTGGGCAGGGACTTTGGCTTCAGACCACGGCGGGAGAAGGCGATTGAAGCCGCAAGCACAAGGTCAACCCCGAACTTTTCCTTGTTCTCCCCGGAAATCCCGGCAAGAAAATCATCAAAATCCTCCTGGGTCGGGAAGGCTCTCCCGACCAAACGCTCCCGGAACTCCGGAAATCTCCTCAGGCTCTTCTCAGCCGGAAGCTGAACAGCTTCGTGCTTCCCCCGGCTCTTCCCGGCAGGAACACTCGCCTTAAACCAGCGACCGTCAAGCTTCAGCTGCACCTCAACAGTCCATCTACCCCTGGAATCCAGAATCTTGCGCACAACGGCGTCCTCAACCTTCACATCAATACCTGGGCGGGGAGCTAGAAATACCTTACCCCATAAATAGGAGCTGGCTCTATGAATAAAATGAAGGTGCTCCTGGTCTCCATGGAAGCCGGGCTGAGGAGCGACGTGCCCACCTATGCGGGGGGCCTCGGTGTGCTTGTGGGGGACAAGCTCCGGGCGGCCCGGGACATGAAGCAGCAGGTTGATGTTGTTACGTTTTCATACCCGCTGGGATACGCGAGGCATATTGTGGTGGACGGGAAGGTGGCGATGGAAACCGTGCAGTATGACCCCCACTCCTTCTTCAAGAGCGCCGGGGAAATGAGATTGAAAACCAGGTTTGGCAGGCTGAATGTGGAGGTCCTGCGCGGGGAAAACGCCTGGCTCATCCACACCGACCTGGCCAAGAAGCTCTACATAGAAGCGAGTCCGGAGGAAAGACTGAAAAAGGAGGTGATTCTCGGAACGGCGGCCGCCCGACTGGCAGAGGAATATGACGTGCTGCACGCAGAGGAAAGCCACACCGCCTTTGCAACGGAACTCGTGCGAAAGCAACACCCGAAAAAAAGGGTGGTGTTCACCACCCACACCCCCCTGCCGCACGGACACGAGGTCTGGAGCGCCCGAGCGATAAGGAGGTTCTGGGGTGGCGTTCGAAAGGTGAGCATGACAAAGCTCGCCCTGCGCAACGCCGACTACGTTAACTGCGTGTCGAGGATGCAGTGGGAGACTATGAACCCGCACCTTGACTACCGCGCTGACTACATCACCAACGGGGTGCATGTGAGCTGGCTCCACCCCGCCATCAGGAGGCTCCTGCGGAAGCATGTGGGCGACGTGACCAGGAACCCCCTGAAGTTCGCCCTGGCCCGTGCCCTGCCAGCAGGGGAGTTCAAGGACGCAAGGGCCAAAGCAAGGGAGGAGCTGGTAAAGGAAGTCAATGGGAAGGCGTGGAAGAACCGCGAGTTCGGTGATGCCTTCACGGTGGGGATTGCCCGCCGCTTCACCGGCTACAAGCGCCTCGACCTTGTGCTGCACCACTGGGAGGAACTGGACAAGCTTGCAGCGAAGCAGCCGCTGCAGCTGGTATTTGCTGGAGTGGCTCACCCCCTGGACACGGAGGGCCTGGCGACAATAGAGAAGGTCATCGCCATTGGCGGGAGAGCCAAGAACCTGCGCATTGCCTACTTCCCGTTCTACACCATGGAGCTGGCCCGGAAGATGATTGCTGGCAGCGACCTGTGGCTCAACGTCCCGCGGGAGGGACTGGAAGCATCCGGCACGTCGTGGATGAAAGCCATGCTCAACGGCACGGTGCTCGTGTCAACGCTCTCAGGTTCCGTGCCCGAGTATGCCGACGAGACCAACGCCCTGATAATCCCGCGGGGAAGTGAGGAGGAACAGGCCCGAACCCTGCTGGGGCACATAAAGGCGGCCATGAAAGACCGGAAACTCTGGAAAACAGGGGTTAAGGCAATTGCAAGCTCCGCTCCCCTGACAGCCCACAGGATGATGCACGATTATTTCCGGAAGGCCTACTCGTAACGACCACCGAACCGCAGCAGGTGCTTGATCTCTTCCATAGACTCGCGGAACTTCCGATAAACACGTGGGTCGTTGTCGTATCTCTCTATCATCCCCAGAAACATCTCCACCTTCTTCTTGACTTTCGGTTGCTTCTCCTTGTCAGGCACCGGAACACTGTCGAACTTCTCAGCCAGCCAGCGCATATACTCTTTCATTTCCTTTCTATCCTCTTCCCTCAGGTCATAGTAGTGCCCCTCGAATTCCCCCACAATATTCTCAATCTGCTTGTTATAGGCCCTCCGGGCAGCCACCCTCACCTTTTCCTTGGAGAAAGGATAGTAGGCGTGGTCTTTCAGCCGGCTTCCTGCCTCGCGAATGGTGTCCAGGAACCGCTCCTTCGTTTCCCCATCCATCACCTTGGCACGCTCCCTCCACTTCTCCGACGCACCATATTTTAGCTCCAGAGCGGTTTCAACACTCAAAAGTGAGGTGTATTCCCAGAGCATTTTCCAGACCTTTTTCATTTCTTCCTTGCCAAACTCTTTAGTTTCGAATTCACCTATGCTCCTGACATAGTCGTCCTCCGTTTTTCTGAGGGCCCTCGGAACAACGGAAGCTATGTCCAGATAGCGCCTCGCAATCCCTTCGTGAAAGCCGTCAGTTCTGCAGATGCCCTCGAAGAGCTTGGAAGCGCCATTAAACAGAGCAACCGTATCGAGATAGGGCTTGTCCCGGACCATATAACACACCGCTTCCGTGAACAGCCGGTCCATATCAATTTGATTGGCATACTGATTCCATTTTTTGCGGTCAGGCAAGTCCTTCTTTATCTTTTCAGTGTCCTTGTCTTTGGCTGCCTTAAGAAACGAACAAACTTCAGGATGAAGCTTCGTCAGTTCATTGCTCAATTTTTTTACAGCTTTTCTCACCAGGTCCTCAACAGGCATAGACACAACTGCAGAGTGAAAATAAATAGCTTACGATACAGCTATAAACCCCCCAAAAGGCTGGGAGTATGGGATACACCACAGATGAAGTGTTCAATGAGCTGGGACAGTTTCTGAAGGAGCTAAAAGAGCTCAACCGTAACTACCAGGAGCGGCTGGAAGTCTGGTATTCCGTGGAGGACCGCATATATACCAACCCGGAAAAGAGCTACCGGAAACTGCAACTGTTCAGGGAAATTTACACAAAGCAAAACAGCTGAGGGAAAGAACGTCGACGACATTCACCAACACAACCATAATAAAGAGAACTGTTTATTTGTTACATGAAGGAAAAGGTTCTCGATTTCGACGTTATAATTGAAGAAGATGAAGAGGGCGGTTTTGTAGTTTCGGTCCCGGCACTACCAGGTTGCTTCACTCAGGGAGACAGCATTGATGAAGCCCTGAAAAATGCCAAAGAAGCAATAGAACTCTACCTCGAAACGATGGACCCCAAAGAATTAACGAGCAGAACAAGATTTGTGGGGATCCACAGGGTGAGTGTTCTTGCTAAGACCCATTAAACCTGAAAAGGTTGTCAGGCTCCTTGAAAAGTTGGGCTTCATGATTAAGCGCCAGAAGGGCTCTCATGTGGTCTTAAAGAAAGGGAGTGTCATGGTTGTCATACCAATGCACAAGGGAAAAGACCTCAAGAAGGGAATCCTGAAACGAATAATTTCCCACGTGGGTCTGAGCGTAGAAGAATTCATGAATTTGTTAAAGAGATTATGAAAGCATCCCGCAGGGGATCAGGAACGGTTCCAGTGGACTTTTATCAGAAGTCGAGCGGACCGGGCGGGATTTGAACCCACAAGCTTTTTGCGACGCCTGCTGCAAAAACCTTGACCAACCCAGTTACAGTGTATCAGTTAACCGTCGACGAAATTGCGACGACTTGGAGCGAAGCGGAAAGGAGGAAGCAATTTGGTCGAGCGGACCGGGCGGGATTCGAACCCGCGACCCACAGCTTAGGAGGCTGTTGCCCTATCCTGACTAGGCTACCGGTCCCACAAGCTTTTAGCCCTGACCAAAAGCTGTTGGTCTTTTGTGTTTAAAATTTATTTGTTCTTCACGACCGTCACGAGGACACGCCGGTGCCTCGGCCCGTCAAACTCCAGAAACATTATCCGCTGCCAGGTCCCCAGGGCGAGCCTGCCTTCGTGGACAGGAATGGTAAGCGAGGCACCGAAAAGGGCACTGCGCAGGTGGGCGTGGGCATTGTCATCTATGCGGTCATGGGCCCACCCCCCGTGCTCCGGCGCAAGCTTTTCCATCAGTCGCAGGTAATCCCTGTCAATATTCGGCTCGTTCTCACCGATAATGAGCACCCCTGTGGCGTGCGGGGCAAACACATTCACCAGACCCTCCTTCACCCCCTCCACAGCCGCTTCAACCTTCGCGGTCAGGTCAACCACGTCCCCTTTCTGTGTTTCAAAGCTTATCTCTTTCAAACTATCGCCTCCTGTACTGCGGATAACCGGGATACGCAGGATACTGCGGAGCATAGTATGGAAGTCTCATACCGGGCTGGGTCCCATACCGGAAGGGCCGGGCCTTCTTCGGAACAAGAATCTTGAAGAAGAACAGCAGGGTCGCCCCTACAAACGTCACCAGCTGTGCGAAGTCATAGAGCCCATACAGGGGCGTTGATTTGAACCGCGTCAGGATGCTCTCCCAGGGGGTCAGGCTCTTCACGTGAACCCGGACTTCACCGGCCTCTATGTCACCCTGGGAGGACTCAGCCAGAACCTTTATCTTCTTCTCACCAAGGGTCCGGGGAGTCACATCGAGGAAAACCTCCCGGACCTCATTCGGAGCCAGGTAAAGCTTCTGCGTCCCTCCCTTTATTTCAAGACCCTCCGCCTCCAAGTTGAGGTTGAATATCATGGGTGCATTGCCCTGATTCTCAACGGACATTCTCAACCTCCCAGACTCCCCAAGCCGGAGCACAGGAACCGTGTCAGTGCTAACCTTTATTTCACATTCACAGTCGGGGCTGTTATCGCAGGTCTCCCCGAGAATCACATCGCATTTCCCGTTCCCGGCACATTCACTCACCGAGCAATCGGAAGTGCAGAAAGAACACTCACCCGACTCACACAGCCCATTACCGCAGGCGGAAGCTACACAACCCCAAATATCTGCCATGAGTGAGGAGGGATCACAGTACTTCGCACCGCAGGAGCAGTCCTCGCTGTTCTCGCAGTTTTCTCCGAGCCCAGAACTGCAGGTTCCATCACCTGCACAGTCCTCTATGGAACAGTCCTGTGGGCAGGCAGAGCATTCACCTGGCTGGCAAACCCCATCCCCACAGCTCTCCGCCACTTTGCACACACCCCCGCTGCAGTAGAGCCCCCTGGAACAGCCTTCATCACAGGCACAGCTTTCACCCTCACCCCCCACGGGAACACAGGTCCCGGAACCATCGCATATTCCTGAGGAACAGGGAGTACCGCATTTCAGATTCTCATAGACACAGGCACCTGACACGCACTTGCCCACCCTGCACTCGTTTGTGGAAAGGCAATCTGAGTCCGCCATGCAACCGGAACTGAATATCCCGGCGGAGGTGCACATATACCCCTCCACCACGTCCCCAACCTGATAATCAGCACCACAGAGCCTGCAGCTCTCATTCAGACAGAGCCCCGAAAGTCCCCGGCAGAACTGCTCCTTTGCCATGCCCCACCCGTCATCTCCACAGTAGTAGGTCCCGGTGGTCGTGAGTGTTGAGGAACAGAGGTTGGCTTCGCCGCAGGTGAGCCATTCACCCGAGGAACATAGTGACCCCCCGGAGCTGTATCCAGTGTCAAAGCAGCCATCATCCCAGCACTGACCTTCAGCACAGCAACCGGCACTCCCACCATACTCCAGATAGCTCTCACCCTGGAATTTCTGGTTCTGCACCCACGCCCCACCAAAGCAGTAATACTGCTCCCCGCTGAGGTCGGCTTCCTTGCATGGGGTATCACATACCTGCAAGCCGGAGCTTCCATCACAGAGCTCCGTGTCACTAACCAGAAACTCATCACTGGCATCATCACCACAGCAGTTTTTCTCCCCGCCAAGGGCGACCCAGGTGCCCCCACAGCTCTCGCAGGTGCTCTGATAAAGGTCACCCTGCTGGGCGCAGACCTTGTCCTGCCAGCCACTGTCCGTGCACACAAAGGTTGTGGCTCCGACCACCACTTCCTCACCCACAGTGCTGCATTTCTTCCACTCGCTTCCGGTGCTCAGGTAGTAGCTGAGCAAAATCTCGCCACCATTCAGGGAAGCCCTGCTCCACTCAGAGCCATCACAAAGTGCCTGGTCACCACCCAGGTCCACCAGGGAGCTCGAGGAAGATGAAAGACAGCACCTGAACCCCTGAAGCACCGTGCCATCCTGCCACACCCCACCGATATGCTCGCAGGCCCCCGGACAAGAGGCATTCGCTTCCCCAGCACCCACCCATTTTCCACCCAAAGCAAAATACTGATTGTTGAGAGCCGAGGAACAATCTGGAGAGGCTTCACTCCATACCCCTGAGGAACACACATACTTGTCATCCTCCTCAAGGGTCCCCGAACTGACACAGGACAGGCCGTTCCAGCACTGGTCTGAAGGACAGCAGGCCTTTGAACCACCCCAGGAGGAAACACAGTTCCCCGAGCAACAATTTTTGTAGTATGTGCATGGCTGTGCAGTCTGATTGCACTGCCAGGACCACGAACCGCTCTGGCACTTGTAATCTCCGCCACCATGAGTCACCACACTGTCCTGCGGCCTGCACTTGCCACCATAGGCACAGTCCGTCCCGGAAGAACAGCACGCCGAAGTCGAATCAAG
>CAYVAH010000008.1:0-23693 GCA_964449215.1 Candidatus Undinarchaeota archaeon
GAAGGGACACTCACCAGCTTTTCATCTTTGAGCATTTTAAAGCTTATCAACCGCTTCGAGAAACTTCCTGTAGCACAGATACATCACGGGAAGCAGGAGGACGACCAGCACAGAAAGGTATCTGCCGTATTGGTGGACAAGTTCCCAGTTCTCACCAAGGAAATAACCCAGATAAGCAAGCGAGGAGTTCCACACAAGGGCGCCCATCACCGTGAAGAGCATGAATTTCCCCCTCGGGACTCTGGCAAATCCGGCCGGCAGGGAAATGAACATCCTCACCGCGGGCATCATCTGGCCGAACAGCACAGCCTTCAGGCCATGGTGGTCAAAGAACTTCTGGGTCACCTTCAGGTGCTCCTCGAGGAAATGAATGCGGTGAATCCAGGTCATCTTCGTCCCGACATAGTAGGCCACAAGAGAGCCGGCCAGGTTTCCGAGGGTGGAAACCAGGACAAGGGCAGGTAGCGAAAAGTAGCCGAGGGAGACAAGAAACCCGCCGAAGGGCATGGCCACCTCGCTTGGCACGGGCATCACAGCAGAGCCCGTGAGAGCCGCCACGAACATGGCAAGCAAACCGTATTCGGCGAGAAAACCCTTCAAGGACTCAATCACCACAAGCACCGACGGGAAAAAGGGCGCCCTATAAAAGTCTATCGAACCCCTATGGAAGCATATCCCACAACGGCAGAGCGGTCCCCGGTCACATCCCCGGAAGTGTAATACATTATCAGCTCCCTTTCAGCCCGGGGGAATGTGTAGAGCAGGACCATGGCGGGGAACAGCCCACACATGCTTATGTTGTTGTCCCTGACAACCTTCATAAACCTCTCCGGGCCTCCAGAGATAAAAGCATCTATCGCAAGGGAGTCGAGCTCGGTTGCCCTGTCATGTGGAACATAGTGGCTCATGTCCGATGTGGCAACCACGGGAACTCGAAGCTCAGAAAGGGCCCTGCCGAGCTCCCTCAAGCGGTTGATTGGAACCTGTGGAACCGTTACGGGAAGGAATGAAAAATCACCCCAGAGATACTGGAGAAAGGGAAGCTGGACCTCAATACTGTGCTCCCTGAAGCTCTCAACGACGGGCATACCGAGGGAATCGAGAGCCTCCGCCAGACCATCATCCACCGGAACCTTTCCGAGAGGGGTTTCCCACTCCATATAGGGGTGAAGACTTATGTCAATAGCGTTCCCGTAGTGGTCATTGCCAAGAATCACCAGGCTTGCCGATTTCCGGAGAGCCCTGTAAAGGGAAGCCGCGGCAAGGCCTGAAAAAGTATACCCGGCATGAGGAGCAATGCCCCCCTTGAATTCCTCACCCTGACCGACCTTCCCAAAAAGCCCTTTCAGGACCCTGCGGAGGGTGGGGGGGTCAAAGGGATAAAAGCCCCGGGCCTGCGGACGTCTTATCACGAAAAAACAAGAGCAGGAGGTTTTTATCCTTGCTCCTCCACCTGCTTGCTCATAAAGTCCTCCACCTTATCGGGGATTTCCGCATCCTTCTTCAGCTCCCCCCTCTCATGAAGCACATAGTTGGTGAGGAGCCAGTAAACAGCGGCCAGGGAACGGCGGCCCTTGTTGTTGCAGGGAATCACGAGATCCACGTTTTCGAAGCTGTTGTTCGTTGAAGCGAGCGACACCACGGGCATTCCCCTGGAAACCGCCTCGGATATTGCCTGCCGGTCACCATACGGGTCTGCAGCCACAACTATTCCCGGCTCGATGAAGTATCGGAGATTGGGATTTGTCATCGTTCCTGGCATGAACCTCCCGGGGATGAACCGGGCACCTATGGCGGTGGCGAACTTCCCCGCTGGACGCTGTGCCTGTTCCCTCGAAGCCACAACAAGCACGTCCTCCGGTGGGTACTGGGCTATCAAACGCGAGGCAGCCTTCAAGCGGTCAATCGTATCCTGGACATTCAGGATGGCAAGTCCATCTTCACGAATCTTGAAAATGAACTTTTTCATATGTGCGACCTTTCGTTGCGTGCCTATATGCACACCATTCTTGACCAGCACCTGCCTCGCATTCATAGGAACACCTCATTTCAAAGCCTTTAAGAGGTTTTTGCTGTGCTTTATTGCCCTCCCCAGCACTTCCTCAATCTCCTTGTCACTGAAACCACCGTCCCCTCCCTTCTGCAAGGACACTATGTTCCCGTCCTTTACACCAACTGTGATTCTGGCGGACGATGCTTCCTCCTCTTCCATGGTCGGGTCCACCACGATATGCCCACCTATCTTGGCAAATGTTGCCGACACCACGGTGCCGTCCACGGGGAGCTTCTTCTTGCTGTCGCGAATTATCTCTCCATCCTTGTATTCAGGCAACCTGGCAGTGGAGAGCGCGGCCATGGCAGCCAGGCACGCAGCATCGAAGATGTTCCCGTTCGCGTTCAGCGTGTAGATATCCACGAACACCATCCAGACTTTCTCCCCAGGGGTTATGCACAGCTTCTCAAGGTCAATGACCTCGGACTCCCGGATGGCCCTGTCAACAACCCGGGCCACCTCTATGGCATCCTCACCAGGGGGACCTGACTCGAATTCGCCACTGCTCATGGCCGTCAGCTCGGCCCCTGTCATCAACACCCCCTTATCGGGTGTATCGGGGAAAGGTTCGCCAACATCAAGCTTCACCCCTACTATGACCTGACTGTCCCCTATGGACACGATAGCGGAGCCTTCAGCCTTCTCAACGACACCCGTCTCCACCTTTATCTTGCGGAACTCATCCGGCTTCCTGCCATCAAGTCGCCTGCCATCCTTCAGGAAGTCCTCAATAGCTTTCTTTGTAATGTTACTTATCATTCCAATCCCTCCACGTATTTTTCCTTCAGGGCTCTCACCTGCTCCTTATAAACGGCGTCAATTGCCTTGTCAGCCATCTCCTTGCCCTTAAGGAACTCCTCCTTTGTCATATTCCCGTCCATCTGAAGAAGGACGACCTCCCCCGTACTGTATGAGCGGGCATATGCCACATCCGCCATGCCCCACTGGTCCTCGGGCTTGAACACATCCACCACCACGTGCCCCCTACCCTTCCCGTCATAGACCTTTCCGAAGGTCATACCGGTGACCAGGCTCCTCATGGGAATCCCGGCATCAGCCAGGGCGACCGAAGCCGCATTCAGCCCCGTAATTCTGGTGCTGGCATCCGCCTGCACAACAGACACGAAAACGTCTATTGCAGCACGGGGAAACTTCTCCGTGAAAACCACATTACGAAAAGCCTCCGACAGCACCTTGCTTATCTCGACTTCCCTGCGGCCGGGACCGGGTCGCTTGCGGTCCTCAACAGAGAATGAAAGCATGTCATACTTCACCCGCACAAGGGCCTTGTTGGACATTATCATGTGCCTCGGGTGAAGCTCCCTTGGGCCGTAAACGGCTGCCACAACCCGCGTTTTCCCGAACTCGGCAACGGCAGAACCGTCGGCATTCTTGACCACGCCCGTTGAAATCTTCATTTTCCGGAACTCCTCGGGTTTCCGCCCATCAAGGCGCTTCCCACCCTTTATCAGGTATTTAGGCTTCTTTTCCATTTCCTTCACTCTCCAGTATCTTCTTCACGGCATCGGTGAGCCCTGAGGTGTGTGCCTCTGTCTCTATCTTTCTGATAACCTTCAGCACGAGCTCCTCGTTCCCACCACTTATCCAGATCCTGCCGTTCTGACCAACGAACATTTTACTGCCGGTGTATTCTTTTATCATCTTTATCATACTCGCGTTCTTCCCTATAATTCTCGGTATCTTCGAAGGCTGAACCGTGACGAGGCGCCCATCAGTGAGCTTCCTCAATCCCGGACCCTTGGCGGTTACCATCACCCCCATGGCATCATCTATCCCCGTTATCTTGCATATCACAGCGTCTCCAACCTCAAAGTAGTTCGTCAGCTTGTCCTTCTTCAGGTCTATGAACCGGTCGGTCGCCTCGCCAATCATCATTATTGCTTCGTAAGGTGAGTTTATGTCCAGCGTCCAGTTGCTGTATCTTACCTCCGTCACTATCCCGATAACAGGGTCATCCTTCTTGGGCATATACCTCCCGGACAGGGGGATAACCTTAACAAGCCTGTCCCTGGTATGCGCCAGTCCCAAAATGGCGGCCCTTATCTCCGGACCGCTCCTGTAAGTTCCATCTCCGGGCAAGTAATCCATCCCTTCAATAATTTTCTCGCCCGGGACAACCAGTTTTTTTCCTTCCATTTTCATACCTCCTTGACTATGACTTCCCCACGGGTGGCGTCCCCCAGCTTCGCAATGACATCCACCTTGGAGCCACTCGGGACCTCAATCCGCACCTGCAAGCTTCCGTTCGCCAGCCAGTTCTCCTTCAGGAGTTTGCCCATGCCCTTCAGCCTGCCGTAGAGCGAAGGCGCGTATGCAGCTGGCACTATCACCTCAAGCACAGTCGTGCCGAAGCTTACCGGAAGCACCGGCCGGATGGCCTTCACAATCTCATCAACCTGAACGGCAACGGGTCGGTCATCTATCTTAACCTTCGCCTCTTTCAGAGCCCATTCAATCCTTTCACGGGTGTGCGGCAACTTGGTGCGTGGGTCCACTGAATTCCTCGCAATCGTTTCAATTATCCGGTTCCGCATCTTCTCTATGATCCGGCGCTTCTGCTCTGTCGTGAGGTGGAATTCCCCCTTCCGGAGAATCTCATAGGCAGCCGCCTCAACGTCATCAGTCCCAAAAGCCTCCTGTATGTCTGCAAGGCTCGCCTTGTCAGCTGCCCTTGCATCCTTGAATATCTCCACTATGGCAAGCGCCTCGTGAATGGGAACCTGTTTTCCTTCACGTATCTTCAGAACGGCATCAGGGTCCGCCAGGACCTCAAATTTCCCGCCCTTCTCAAGTCTAACAATGGCTGCATCCTCAACCCGAACCATGCGACATCGCCTCTAGCTCCCCCAGGGAGAGCTTCCTAAATCCTTTTTTCGTAATCTCGGCGACTTCAACCCTCTTCATTGAGAACTTGTCCTTCAAAAAGACCTTGAGCGCCTCAATTCCCAGGGGGAAGGCGTCCTTCAAAACAATGCCAGGGGAATACTTGGCATCCAGGACCTTCATAACAGCTTCCCTCCCCTCACCGACCGCCGTGGCGGACCACTCAGTTGGCGTCCCGCTGGGGTCTATCTCATACAGCCTCGGCTCGTCATCATACCCGGCAAGCACAACCGTTACGCCGAAGGGACGGAGCCCCCCGTATTGCGTGAATATCTGCATGTAGCTGCTAACGTCGTGCACCAGCTGCCTCACGGTTATCGGCTCATCATAGACAAGCCTGTGCCTCTGTGCCTGCAACCTCGCCTGTTCTATGAGCTTCCTCCCATCGGCAACGAGTCCGGTGGTCGCCGCACCTATATGGTCATCAACCTTGTAAACCTTCTCGATGCTCCTCGCCATTATGAGGCTGTGGAGCACCTTCTTGTCCGCCAGCATCGCCACACCATCTTTGGCCCTTATGCCAATGACAGTGGCACCCCTCTTGACGGCCTCCATGGCGTACTGAACCTGAAACAGCCTGCCGTCCGGGCTGAAAACAGTGACAACACGGTCATAGCCCATACCATCTGGAGCAATTATCTGCATATCAAATCACCTAAATTGACTTGTCGAGGGGTTTTTAAAAACTATCCCGACTTTGATTCAGTGTGGCTCGAATATTTCCGCAAATGGGCACGCAGTTATGACAGAGAAACCAAAACCTATGGTTACGAACCCTGGAAACTCCTGAAACACTTCTTGCATGATATCGGCAGGAGGGAACGTGGGCTGGATGTTGGGTGCGGGACCGGGAGGTCGCTGGAAGCACTGGCAAGGATCTGCAGGAAGGTTGCCGGCGTGGAACCTGTGGAAAAAATGGCGAGACAGGCGGAGGCCAGGGGGTTCGAGGTTCTACGGCTCAGGGGAGAAGAACTCCAAAAGATAGGTGAAAAATTTGACCTCATAACGTTCTTCGCGAGTATCGACTACATGGACGCCGGGATGGCCGCCAGGGGATGCCTGAAAATCCTCGCTCCGGGGGGGCTGGTGTTCCTGACAGTCGAGCCGCAGAATGAGCAGAGGGTACTGGAGGCCTTCAGAGATTTCAAGGTGGTCAAGAGGCGCATGGCAAGGGCATATGAGGGACAGAGGTACGTGTGCCTGCTTTTGAGCGCTGCAAAGAGCTAACAGTTATATATTCCCTTGTGGAAGCTTAGAGGTGAATCAAATGGAAGAGAGGAGTGTCACTCAAACTTATGGAAAGGCTGTTTACACAGATGAAGGCTTCCTGTTCGGCAGGGTTCAGGATGTCGTGCTGGGCAAATACGCCGTGCAGGGATGGGTCGTCGGCATACCACCGGAAAGTGTGCTGAAAAGGGCAGTTCCCAGTGTGAGGGCGGTTGTCGTGCCGCACAAAGCCGTCAAAGCCGCGGGGGACATAATACTGATAAGCTCAAAGCTTGAGGTCCCGCAGCCAAGCCGTGGGGATGAGGAAGCTGAAGCAAAGGCCAAGTAGCCGATAAATATTTAACCTGGTTTTATTTTTTGGGAGTAATGAGTCCCGAGAGGTTACTTCGGAAAGCCGAGGAATATGCACAGGGTGGGGAGGTTGAAAAAACTGAGAACATCCTGAAAGGTTACTTTGAATTTGGCGGGGGGGACCATAAGAAGGTTCGAGAAATTCTGATAGAATGTTACAGAAGAGCGCTGGAAAAAGAGGACAAATTGATAAACAACTATTTCGGGGACCCGGGATTGCGATCCTTGCCCATCACCCCGACCGCCCCGACCGGAAGACTCCCAGAATACACAGAAAAGCTTGAACTCGTCAGAAAGCGTGAATATGACATAATGGAGATTCTGGGCAACAGGAAGGCATAATAATCACCCGGGGAAGAATGGCTATGGACAAGAGCGAGCTTCGACGCATGTTCTCCACGCAGCCCGACAGGTTTTACAATGCCACCGTCCTCAAAGAAGCGGGGTTCGAGCGGAAAAAGTGCAAGAAATGTGGTGGGTGGTTCTGGTCCCTGGGAAAGGAGACATGTGGGGACACCCCCTGCGAGGGTGGATACCATTTCATAGGTGGCAGGGACCTGGGCTGGGACCTGATAACCACAATAGAAAAATGGGAGAGGTTTTTCGAGCGCCACCGCCACAGGGTAATTGAACCGTATCCCATAGTGGCAAGGTGGAGAGATGACCTTTATTTTGTGATTGCAAGCATAGCGGACTTTCAGCCCTGGGTTCTCCGTGGCGTGGCAGAGCCACCGGGAAACCCCCTAGTGGTCAGCCAGCCATGCCTCAGGTTCAACGACCTCGACAACGTCGGGCGCACCGGGCGCCACCTTAGCATGTTCTTCATGGGGGGACAGCACGCCTTTAACCTGCACGACTACTGGATTAATGAAACCCTCCACTTCGGATTCAAGTTTCTGACAGATGTCCTCAAGATACCCCCTGAAAAAATCACATACAAGGAGGACGTATGGTCCGGCGGGGGAAACTTCGGCCCCAGTATGGAAGCATTCGCCGATGGCATGGAGATTGTCAACCACGTGTTCATGCAATTCGAGGAAACAGAAGGGGGGTACAGGGAAATGAGCACACGTGTCGTTGACACGGGGTGGGGCCTGGAAAGGATAGCCTGGTTCGCTTCAAAAAAGGCCAATATTTACGAGGCAATATTTCCAAGCATAGCCAAGCTCCGGCACGACCTGGGAATCTCCGTGGACTTCAACGATCCACTGTGGTCAAAAATAGGTCTCTATGATGTGAGTGAAGGGGCACCAATGCCAGCCGACATACGGAAGAAGATGGAAGAGATGAAACCCCTGCAGGAGCTTTACACCATTCTGGACCATACCCGGGGACTCGCCTTCGCCCTGGCGGGTGGGGCAATCCCGAGCAACGTCGGGGGCGGTTACAATCTCCGGGTCCTGCTCCGAAGGGTGTTCAGCATAATTGAAAAGAACAAGTTTGACCTTTCCCCCTCAAGGCTGATAAAGACACATGCCCGGTATTTCTCCCGAAGGTTCAAGAGCCTGAAAAACCTGCCGGACATCCCGGATATTGTAGAAGTGGAATTTGAAAGATACAAGGAAAGTAAAAAGAGAGGCAAAGACCTCCTGGTCAAGTATCTCAAGAAAGGAATTCTCCAGAAAAAACTTGTTGAGCTCTATGAATCCCATGGTGTCCCCCCGGAAATGGCGGTCGAGATTGCGAGGGAACACGGGAAGAAGCTGAAGGTCCCGGAGGACTTCTACTCAAAAGCCGAAGTGAAAAAGAAGGTCAAAAAACTGAAGGGAGGAAGGGAACTGCCGGAAAGCAAAGAGCTGTTTTATGACAGACCGCCGGAAGAACCTTTCGAGGCAAAGGTCCTCTGGAGCTCTGAAAATGAGGTGGTGCTGGACGAGACCTCCTTTTATCCAACAGGGGGCGGTCAGGTGCACGACACGGGGGTCCTGGAATGGAAGGGTGAAGAGGCAAAGGTAAAGGATGTCTGCAGGGAAGGAAAGGCCATAGTCCATCTGCTTGACAGGAAAGCTCCCCCTACCGGCACCAGGGTGAAAGGAAGGGTTGATGCGGAGAGGAGGAGGGACATAATGAGGCATCACACCGCAGTTCACCTGATAAATGGTGCTGCAACCAAGGTGCTTGGAAACCATGTGTGGCAGGCCGGGTCCGAGAAGACTCAAAAGAAGGCAAGGCTGGACATAACACATTACAAGCCTGTAACGGAGGAGGAAGTCAGAAGAATCGAAAAACTCGCGAACGAAGCCGTGCTGAAAAACCTCAAGGTCCGGAAGATGGTCCTGCCAAGGACTGCAGCAGAACAGAGGTTTGGCTTCCGCATCTACCAGGGTGGTGCCATCCCAGGAGCAAAGCTCAGAACAATAGAGGTGCCCGGTTATGACACGGAAGCCTGTGGTGGAACACACTGTGACTACACCGGGGAAATAGGAATGATACGGATAACGGACACAAAGAGGATACAGGACGGTGTTGTCCGGATAGAGCTGGTGGCGGGGATGCGGAGCCTTGAAAGGTTCTGGAAGTCAGAGAAGTTGCTGAGGGAAGCAGCAGAAGTTGCGGGCACGAAGCCGGAGGACCTGACAAAATCGGTGGAAAAACTCAAAAGGAGAATCAAAAGATTGCAGAGAGGGGGAGATGTGGAGCTCAAAGGCAAAAAGGTCAAGTGGGCGGTGGTGGACATGCCCTTCAGACAGATGGAAAACCTGGCAAAGAAAAAACTCAAAGAAGCAGAAGCTGTGGTAATGGTGAGCAGGGAAGGAGGAGTCTGCGTGGTGTCAGGGGGCAAGGTCAGTGCGGTCAGGCTCGCAAAAAAGATATCGAAGAAGCTGGGCGCGGATGCCGGAGGGAATGAAAAGGTTGCCAGGGGTGGGGCGAGGAATGTTAAAAATGCCGAGAAGGTTCTTAGAGAAATATGCGAAAGACCCTGAGAAGAAACTTAACTTTTACCGAGTTTTTTGAGCCGGGCCTCAAACACATCCCACTTGTCCTTCCAGACCCAGCCACCACTGGCCCTCGGGTGCCCTCCTCCTTCCCCAATTCCCTTGGTGAGCTCTGGCACCAGCCTGTCCAGAGCATCTGCGTTCCGGAAGCTCAGCCTGACCTTATCCTCCTCATCCTGCGCCACAACCACCATGCGGTCGGGGTACTCGTCCTTCGCCCTTCCCGCCACAAGGCTCTTGATTCTGTATGGGGAACTGAACCGGAGCAGCGCATAGCCGGGGGTAACCTGCTCGTTGCCAAAGACACGGTCAAGCTCCCCCAGAACCACTGCCTTGGTCTTCTTCAGCTTCCTCGCCTTTCCCTTGCCCTCATAGAACTGCCTCCATCCCCTTGCGGACTTCAACGCCTCAAGAGCATAGAGCGCTCCCTTCGAGCGCTCCACCGAGATAACGGACTCCAGCATGAGAATCATTTCACCTATCTTGTGGTGCGTCAGGACCCGATTATCGACCTCAGGAACAAGCTCCGGGTATTCCTCCTTCACAACATCCCAGAAGCCTGCGGGAACCCTGTCAGCGCACCAATCCCCCACCACACCAATGGCAGCAATCCACGACTCCTTCCGGTCGCCAAAAAGCAAATAGCTCAGGAAGGAGACGGGCCACTCAAAGCCGGCACCCCTGGGGTTCGAATAGAAGCACCCCGGGCGCCTGGAAACGTGATGGTCAATTACCAGATTCCACTTCCCACGGGCATCCACCTTCGATATGTCCAGAGCTATCGCCTCGCCCCGGAGTTCAACAGTTGCACCGAGGCTCGGGTGGAGAGAATAACGGCAGAAACGGTCAAGCTCCTTGGACACAAAAAAGGCCGAAACAACACCATCACAATCCGCATGGAAATGCAGCTTTATCACTCCAGAAAGAGCGAGAAAACTATATAAGTTTATAGCAGTTTTAAAGCTGATGGCGAGAGAAACGACACCCGTAACTTCCTTGAAGGCCCTGAAAGATGATGTGGCAGCCCTTAAGAGGCAAGCAAAGCAGATGGACGCAAAACTTATCCTGAGACTCCTGGACTATGTTGAATCGAGAGAGAAACTCACCAGGGACCTCTTAATCCATATGAACGCGGTCGAAGGGCATATAGTCAGGGTGACCGAGATAATGCAGAAGCTTCCACAGGTTAATGTGGGGCTGCTCGCGGACTCCCTGCAAGCAATGATACCGAAACTCGATGAAATTGCATACAACACGCGGAAAATGGTGGACTACCTCGAGGTAGCAGCCGAAATTGAACCGGAGGAAAAACCAAAGAAAGAGAAGCCCGTAGAGGAAAAAAAAGCGGAACCCAAGGAGCAGCTGAAGAAGATAGAAGAACAGAACAAACAGCTGATAGGAGCCCTCGAAAACCTCTCGGAAAACCTGGAAAAGATGGGGAGTAAATGAAGGGAGCAACACCGATTGTGGCGGTCATACTTCTTTTGCTGATTACAATAGCCGCAGGAGGCTCCACCTACCTATGGCTGAGCAGGACACAGAACAAACTTTTCACCCAGACAACCACAGGGATAGAGGAGAGCGGAAAGGACGTATATGGGAAGCTCACAATAGTTAGTGTGTGGAATGAAACCACAAGGCTTTGCATCCTGATTCGCAACGGCTCGGACCAGGACATAACCTACAAGGCTTCCGACCTGCAAAAGATGGCAGTGCTGATGGACAAGGTGCCGTGCGAATTCAACACCTCCGCCCTCCATGATATAAGGCAAAGTGAGGTCGTCAGCTTCTGTGTGGATAACTCCACCTCACAGTGCCGCTACGATGGGACGGAATCCTCCATCCTCGTGGACGTGGAACCGCCCTTTGGAAATGGTGATGAATATGAGTTCACATACCCTTAGAGGAGTCAGCGAGCTGGTCGGCAATGTGCTGATGCTCCTGGTAGTCACAGGCCTCATCTCCCAAGCCTTTCTTTACGGCATGCCAATACTGAGAAAAAGGATGGACCAGGCAACGGTTTCATACCTTGAAGAGGCACTGGATGACCTTTCAAATGCAATAGAGTCCGTCGCCCAGAGTGGCGGTGAGACAACAGTGCGGCTGGAGTCCCAGTCGCGTTTCGGGACGCCACCGGAAATAAAGGTCACGCAGGACTCAAACGGGTATTACCTGGAGCTCAGAGGAGCTTCCGAGGTGGCACATTACGCCCCCTTTGACGTCCCGCTGAACGACTTCATAGAACCCGTCAAAAGCGGGGAACTTGTTCCGGGAACCCTCGGCGTCAACAAGGGTGTTGTCCTTACAGGAAGGTCCACAAGGCTCGCCGGGGGGATAAGAACGGTCATGACCCTCCGCCCAAGGCCCATAAGGGATGCCACAAAAGACATTCTCACGCTTATTGAGCTCACACCCGCCACCGGGAAAAGCACAAAGACCACCCTCCCCACAAATGTTTATCTGAGAAGGAGCGGAGAACGACTGGAATCCACACAGGAGAGCAACCGGACCGTCACCTACAACATTATTACGGTTGAGGTAGGATTCGAATGAAAGGGGTCAGTCCCGTTGTTGAAACGGTGCTGATGGCGGCGGCGATCATCCTTTTCCTGATTTATCTCGTCGGTGCCTTCAACGACTTCACCACCCTCGTCGGAAATGAAAGAACAAGAACGGCGCTGGCTGTTGACTCCAGCAAGGTTATCCACGCCATCCTCCTGGCCAGAAGAGAAGTGGGGGCGGGAAGCTCGAAGTTCTACCTGGAACTGGCGGATATCCCCTCCGAGATAAAAGTCCAGGGGGGGCGCATAATAGCAAAAACCAGAAAGGGACTGATAAAGGTCAACACTTCCCTGTATAACATGGACTCCTACGTGAATTTCACGGGAAAGATCATAAACGCAAAGGGACTCAAGCCATATGTTTCGAGCTCGGGGGACACAATAACGCTGGGGGTGGAGTGATGCTTCTCTGGAAAGGGGCGGAAGCCCTGGTCTACCTCAAGGACGGGGTGGTTGTGAAGGAAAGGGTAAAAAAGGGTTACAGGCACCCGGAAATAGACAGGAGGTTGCGCAGGGAGAGGAACAGGAAGGAAGCCCGCATGATGAGAAGAGCGGCTGGAGGATTGAGAGTCCCCAAACTGCTCGAGACAGGAGAATTCGAAATAAAAATGGAATTTGTGGACGGAACTCCCCTGAGAGAGCTCAAGAAACTCCCTGCAAGAAAGATGGGGAGGACTGTATCCGCCCTGCACTCGCTCGGGATAGCCCATGGAGACCTGACAACTTCCAACATGCTCCTGAAGGACGGGGAAATCGTGTTGATAGATTTCGGCCTGGCGGACTGGGGACGGGTCGAGGACTTCGCCACCGACCTGAAGGTCCTTTTTGAAGCGGCGGAAGCCATGCAGGAATTCTCCAGGGAGGATTTTCTGGATGAATATGGAAAGACACCGGGGAGCGAAAAAGTCCTGAAAAGACTTGAGCGGGTATATAGCCGGGGGAGATACCTCAGTAGGTCCCGATAATCATCTCCCTGGAAACCAGAGGCGCATTTTCTTCCAGGAACTTCTCAATTGCCGGGACACGGGTGTCCACGGGAGTGTAAACCTTCATCAGGGTCCGCCCCTCCCGAACCTTCGATCCAGGGGGATACATGAGCTTCACACCCGCCCCTTTTATTCCCGGAGCGCCCGCCATCCTCGCCACCTTGGCAATCACCTCAGAGTCATAGTAGAGGTAAGTCTGATCCTCCGGGACCGGATATTCAACCACATACTCCCCGAGCGGAATATCCCGGGGCTTCACTCCAGGATCCCCTTCCTGGGCCTCTATGATTTCCCGGAACTTCTTGTATGCCTTCCCACTTTTCAGGAGCTTCCAGGCAAGCTCACGACCGGAAGCCTTGCCGCCCAGCTCGAGGAGCTCCCCTGCCAGACCAACAGCTTTTTCTGTCAGGTCCTCAGGACCCTTGCCCCTCAGAACCTCTATCACATCTATGGCCTCAAGAGCCGGTCCGACCCCACTACCGATTGGTTGAAAACCATCAGTCACAAGAGCACGAACTTCCATGTTCAGCTTGCTGCCCAGATACTTGAACCTGCTGGCGAGGTCCCTCGCAGAAGAGGCATCCTTCACCTTCGCCCCGAGGGGTATGTCTATCAGCACCTTGTCCGCACCCACCGCCTTTTTCTTCGCCATTATCGAGGAAAGCAGGAAAGCCACAGGGTCAAGGCGGAGGGGGTACCGGAGCTTGAGAAGTATGTCATCAACGGGAGCGAGGTCAAGAGCACCGCCCCAGACCATGGCCGCCCCAACCTGCTTCACAAGGGACTTCAGCTCCTTGGCCGAGTAATCCACGCGGCAGAGAACCTCCAGCACGTCGGCGGTCCCGGCAGGGCTCGTTATCGCCCTGCTGCTGGTCTTCGGAACAACAAAACCGGCAGCCGCCACTATCGGGACAACTATCGGGGTTGTCCTGTTGCCGGGAACGCCCCCTATGCAGTGCTTGTCCAGAACGAGCTTTCCGGGAAACCTTATGGTGCGTCCCGCATCAACCATCGCCCTAGTAAGCGCTTCCTCCTCCTCAAAGCTCAGGCGCTGAACGTAGGCACTCGCCACAAAATACGCGGACTCCACAGCACTCAGCTTGTTTTCCATCAGGTCGAAGACCACCTGCCTTATCTCCCCTCCCTTGAGGGGTGTGCCGAAAAGCCTTCGCTTTATCAAATGGACTGAGTCCGGTTTCACCACAGGGCGGACATGAACCTCCTCTGGAATTTTCCCCCCCAGATAGTCACAGACCTCCTTCATGAAACCGATCTCTCCAGGAAGCGTTGAAAAGTCTGAAAGCTGAAGGACAGCTACAAAACTGCCCCCCTTCCAGAACACCTCCACCCTGTCTTCAAGGTGAATGTTCATGTCCCTTGCATTCTGGCGGTTCATAACCACAACAAGGGAAGATCCACTTTCAACATCAAGCTTTTTTACCCTGAACATCCTTCCATCTCCTCAAACCCGCCACCCCGCCAAGCCCGTCGAGCCTGGCGAGGGCATCCTTGTTCCGGCCAATCAGCATTACCCTTCCCCCACTGTATTTTACCTTTTCTATAAGTTTGCGGAGAGAACCGTATGTTCCCTCCCGCACGGAACTGGAGATGAGAGAGGAGGAGACCAGCATGAGAGACACGTTCCCCTGCCCGGCGAGAGTCTCAGCCTCTTGAAGTCCATAAAAAGCAACCCCCGGCTTTATGCCTGAGAAAACCTGCTCCATGGCCTTCTGCTCCTCTGCCTCGCGAAGCACCACACCCACCCTGTCAAGCACGCCACGGGAGAGAACCTCCCTGAGGCCCGGCTCCCCGACAGAGCTCGCACCCTCAACTATGACCTTCCCGAGTTCCCTCGCAAGCCTGTCCTTGGTAAAACCGGGACCTGCAACGACCACGTATTTCGGGTTTATTTCCCTCAACCTGGCCTTTATTTCACCGAAGAACTGACCATAGTTCTCCTCACCGGAAAGCTTTGAAACAGAGCTGTGAACCCAGACACGGGAGGAGCCATGGGCAATCATAGCATCGTCCTTGTCAACAAGAACAAAAGCGACATCGGGTCTCTGAGACCTGGCCTCCTTGAGCATATCCAGTTCCAGGGGGCTGAAATCCTTGAACAGCTCAAGTCTGGAACCTGGCTCGACTGAGAAGGTGTGACTGCCCCTGACATCCTCGGGGCCCTCGACAATCTCCCCGGAAATACGGAGGGAAGAACTATACTCGTGGAACTTCAGGCTGGCAACCCTGAGTTTCAGCGTCATCGCCTTCCTTTCGGCTTCCACCCTGTCCCCCAGCTGGAGCTTAACCTTGCGGCTGGAACGCATCTTCACAAGGTCCCCGGGATGGATTATCTCGGAGAGCAACCAGAGGTCGTCAAGATTCTCCGGGACGAGCTCAGCCGAGCCTTTTCGCATCTTTATTCGCACGAAACGCATTATCTCGCTACTTTTAAATACTAAGCTTGTTTTTTTCTCCTGTGAAGGCCATCGGTCTGCCGGAAGTTGTGATAGTCCTTGGGTTGCTCATAGTTTTAATTGCTGGCTTCCTGCCATCCGGCACACCTTACAGCCCGAAAGAGGTGCTGATAATGAGCAGGCAGGTCGGGCCCCTCGGCTCGGAGGGATTCGACTATCAGCACATAAAGCTGGCGGACAACCTCGTGCTTTCCAAGGGTGTCGAGGGAGCACCCCTGCTCACACAGACCGGACCGATAGAGGTCGCCAAGGGGTTGATAACCTCACAAGAGCATGTGGTGGACTTTTCAATACCCGAACACGTGATGAACAAGCTGGGCTCGGCTTCCCTCAGCTTCAGGGTGGTTGATACCAACGGTTACGGCCCCCTGAAAATCACACTGAGCGGGAAAGAAGTGTGGTCCGATTACCTCGGCAGGGGGGAAACAGCGGACGTTGACCTGCCTGTCGGGCAGCTCTCCACAAAAAACACCATCAGGATCGAAGCAGGTTCATCAGGGTGGAGAATCTGGTCCCCCACATACTACATACTCGAGAACCTGCAAATAAAGGAGAGACTTACCTCCGGTGAGGAAAAGAGCTTCGAGTTCGAATTGAGCCAGGACCAGCTGGACAAGTTCTACAAGGGCAGGGTGTATATAGGGAATGTCAAGCCCGTAATATCAGGAGAGATGGCGATAATTCTGAATGGGGAACACATAATATTCAGGGGGGTTCCGGGGAAGGGAAGTGTGATAAACAGCTTTTCCTCGGGTGTTAAGGACAAAAACGAGCTTACATTCAAGATGCTTGAGGATGGGTACTATGAAATGAGCAACCTGGAGGTGATAGTATTCACGTCCTCAAACACGAGCGCCGGTTTTTCCTCCAGTTTCATCATACCAGTGGATGACCTTGCAAGGATGAGGTCGGGAGAGGAAGAAGGGGTCGTGGAGATTGAGGTCCTTGAAAGCTCGGACCTGCCCCTGGAGGTCACACTCTCCGGGGAGAAAGAGACCAGACTTTACAGCGGCGTTGCCGGGGAGGGAAAGCTGGTGCTGAAGTTCACGGGATATGAAGCTGCCAAAGACAACACCCTGGTAATAAGCAGTATGGGTAAATACAACATAGGAACAGTTAGTGTCAAGCTGGTGAGGAAATGAGACTGTATGTTGCCCTGGCGGTGATAGTGCTCCTGGCAGGATGCACAAACAATCAGGGAGGGCTATCAGGAGGAACGCCAAAGCAATCCACCGAACAGGGCCCAAAGCCCACAGGGGGGGAGGTCAGTGTCCAGTTTGACGGGCTCCCCGAGACCGTGAATGAGAGAAGCTACTTCATAATCCGTGTGAGAGCAGAGAAGGACGTGGACGACCTGAAACTCACCCTCTACAATTTTGGCTCCTATCTGAAAAGCTCATGCTCAGGAACGAATTACCTCGGAAAAATGCTGGCGGGGCAGAGCAAGGAAATAAGCTGCTCAATAGAGGCGACGGGCATCCCCGTGGAAAACATAAGCCAGGAAATAATGTATGAAGCCAGCTACAAGGTGAACGCGGCAGGGCAGGTTTCCTTCAAGGTTTACGACAGTTCTACGTGGGAAGGAAGCGCAGGAGGGACGAACACCGACGACCTCGGCGTGGGCTACCTGGAGGTCAGCCCGGCGAATGTCAAGGAGGGTGAAAAAACAGAACTCACCATCAGTCTCAGCGGGGGGCTCTCAGAAGGTGAAAACTGCAGGTGCTCGGTGGAAAAGCTCACGCTCCGGATTCCCAAGGGATTTTCCATTTCCGGAAGCTCGGAGTGGAGCAGGTCAAGCTGTGGAAACTTCAACTGCTACGAAAAGCGCAACCTGGACACCCCGTTCCAGGACAGACTTGAACTTTCAATCATAGGGGTCACAAAAACCGAGACATTCTATGTCAGCGCAGAAGTGGAGGGAGCCTGGAAGGCCACCAGCGGCTCCGAAACAGTGAGTGTCCCCGCCAGCTAAAGGAACGCCTCGTGGATGTCCTTTAGCTCCCCCTTGGACTTTTTCATATGCTCCTCAAATTCCTTTGCCCTCTTCTCCATGTCGGAGGACTTCTTTTCCCAGCTCTCCCTTTCCCGGACCCTCAGGAACACAGGATGCCTCACAGCCTCACCAACTATAAGGGCCTCCCCGACCTGCAGTGTCGTGAGCGACTTCTCGGTCCTCCCCGTTATTCCCTCACTGCTCTGCCCTATATGCTTCAGGTCATAAGGGTTCGTAATTCTCATTATAATGTGGGTGTTGCACTGACTCAGGACCGTGGTGCTGAGCCTGATCGGTCTTTGCGAGATTACCACAAGGGAACACAGGAATTTTCTTCCCTCCCTGGCTATGGTCTTGAAAACCGCCTTGGTCGGTGCCTCCTCCTGGCTTACGCCCTCCGGTATGAAATTGTGGGCTTCCTCAACGAACATGACAAGGGGAGGAATCTGCTCGGACCACCGGAGCCTGAAAAGCTCCTTGGAAAGCCAGAGAACTATGAAATCCCTGTCCCTCTTTCTTATCCTGCCGGAAAGGTCGAATATGACCGCCTTCCCGGGGACTATGAGGTCTATGAGGCGGTTGTGTTCCTCCTGCTCCCCCGGCCGCTTGGTGACAAGGTCCTCGGAAGCTGCAAAAAGCCCGGTAGCGTGCAGACCCATAAGCCAGCGGACAAGGGCAGCCTTAGTCTTTGGCGGCATCCCCCTCGCCTTCACCTCCTCTGCCAGCTCTTTGAAGTCATAGGCCCTGCCCCGGAGCTCACGTATAACCTTGTCAAGTTCCGCCACCTGGACACTGGTCAGGGTGGTGAAGGCACTTATTTCCCTGGCAGAAAGTTCCGGGACGGGTATCCTGATGTCAACAACCGCCACAGCCCTATCCGAAAAATCCTTGTATCCCTTGGGCGGTTTCTCCGCCATACAGGAGTATTCCCCGTGGACATCAAACACCACAACCGCCACTCTCCCATCCTCCTTTTTCCTCTTCAGGAGCTCCTCAATAAGCACACTGGTAAGGTAACTCTTTCCAGCACCCGACATTGCTAAGATGGCAAGATGCTTCTGAAAGGTCTTCCCGAGACCGAGCCGGACATCCACATCGTGGTGGAGAACCTTCCCTATATTCAGCCCGTTTTTCTCAAAACCGAGGAAGCGGGAGAGCAGCTCCTCCGACACCTCCTCCACAATGTCCCCGGGACTGGGAGGAACGGTGGGCCTCATCACCCGCCCGTTGGAAATTATCCCGAGCGGAACAGCCTCACCCATCAGGAACTCCCATTCGTCAACCCGGAAGAGCTGTTCGAGGTTGTCCGTTTCCACGACCATCTCCGGATTGGCATAGTAGCGGTTCGTTTTGATTATGTTCTCGACAAGTGCCACCATCGTCCCTTCTTCGGTCTTGACGCAGGCAAACTGGTCCTTGCTGACTTTCTTGCCCTTGGATATCGCAAATGCGAAAAATGTCGGACTCGGACCCGTCGGGGTGGATATCACCTTCCCTATTTCCACTCCATAAAATGGGGGACTCTTTTAAAAACCTGTGCGGTGGCCTGCCACTAAATCTGGCGGTTCTCCCTTCTGAGACTCATAACCAGAGGGGAGCGGGAGTGGGAAAACAGCATGCGCTGTATGTAGTGCATGTAGTGCTGTTTCAGTTTCGCTCTTGCATCCGCCTCGACAAGCACGGAAGGAAGCCCATAACGCGGGAACGCCGCTATTCCGTAAGTGAGTGATGCCACTGTCTTGGCATCCTCTCCCGGGTTCCCGGAGAGAAACTCAACCCGCAGGGGGCGGTCATACTTCGCTGTCTTGATGTAGAAGGCAAACACCCTGTCCTTGTAGTTGAGGTCCTGTATGTTTGGAATCTTGAAGGTGAAGGTCCTCTCACCCGGATTCAGCGCATCGAAGAGCAGAGCGGTATCGCGGAACACCACCCCGGAGAACTCCTTGCTGTTGGGCAGATTTGGAACTATCTTGTTGAAGAGAACCGAAGCAAAATATCCGCTCCTGCTGTCCTCCACAATACCCACGAGCCCGGTCCCCCTCTCCGCGCATGAACTCGCCAGCAGATTGTAGAGACCCACCACTTCCATATAGAGCTTCTTCAGCCCAGACCCCTTGGCAACTCTGGTGCTTGGGTGGGGGTAGAGAGGCCCGTCCATCATTATGAAGTCTGGCGAGGCTTTCTCGACAACCTCAACAGCCCTGGACACTTCCTCTCTCATCCTGTAAAGGGATGCAACTGTTATCAGTTCACCGTCGCTCGAAGAGCTCAGTTCTGATATGAAGGGAACCTTCTGCGGGAAGACCTTGCTCCCGACAACCTTTCCCTCTTTGTAATCAAAAACCACCCCAACCGCACGGGTTACCACAACGTCGATACCGTGAAAGCTCCTGGTCAGAAGACCACCATCGACCCCTGCAACACTGCAAGTGGGCCTCGCTTTCTTCACCTTGTTTATGATGGAGTCATCAGTGAGATTGCCCACCTTGAACTTCAACTTCCCCACAGACCTCAGGGCGTTGCTGGTCCTCCTCCTCTGATTCTCCATGGCTCCGACCCTGCTGGCTATCTTACCTATTGCGGACTTCAGAGTGGAAAGCTCCACTATATGACCTCCTCTTCAGGAGCCGCTTCAGGGGTTCCCTTAATTTTCGGAAGGAGAAACTTCCAGAAAACCACCCCGAAGACCCCGACCAGCAGGGCAATAATCACATAGACGCCGATACCGCCCCCCTCCCCCTCCGAAACACTGAATATTATGTTCTCCGCCCTCCTTAGCTCCAGCTTCGCCTGGCTCATCTCATTCTGCGCCACCGCTTCCCTGGCAGCCCTCAGGTAACGCCTGGCATCGATGTATGACTTCTCGTCGAGCCTTTCCTTCCGGTCTTCCAGAAGTCCCTCGTCTTCAACAATCCTGTCAAGGAGGGTGTTCGCCTCTGAACTGACAAAAATGTCGAAGCTCTTCTTCGCAACATAGTCCGGGAAACTCTCCGAATACGCTGTGAGGGTAACATATTCACTTCCACTGGTGGAAGAAGGAGGAGCCACCTTCAGGGTTATGGTTGCCTCCCCGCCCTCCGTTGCTACCCTTTCAGGAACCTCAACCCAGCTCGGGGCCTCCACTGACAGCCTGAAAGTATCATCCATTCCCCCCGTCCTCAGGGTTATGTTGAAGTAATTTTCAGACCCGGGGGAGACGGCATACTCGCTGTCAGCAACAATCTCAGGGTCAAAATTCCCTATCTCCAGGGTGATGGGAAACCTGAGGTTGTATGTCCTTGTCTTGATTTCTATGAACGCCTGGAGCTCTTCAGCCTCAAAATATTCGGGAGGTCGGACCCTCACCTCAACCTCTTTCGTGGAGTCGGCAGGGAGATAAACGAACGAAGGAACATAAATCACATCAGTGCTCGGCTCGAGGTCAGCCTCGAAAGACTCCCCGGCGTTGTTCTTCAACTTGTATGTCACAAACACCGAGCTCCCGGATATCGCCTTGAGCTCCGAGGGACCTATGAACTCAATCACCTTCGGCCCCGTTACGGGGAGAGTCTTCGGCACGTCCTTCTGCTGGAGGGTCTCCGTGTCCATCGAAAAAAGGTGGAGCTCAACGGTGTCCACACTCGAGCAGCTCTCGGACATGCGCTCCCCGACATCCTCCAGCAACCCGTCCAAGTCAACATTGTACAGGTAGAGGTCCTCCCTCAGGGAACGGAAATACTCCACCCCGCGCTGGTCCTGCCATCCCTCAATCAGCCTGTCGATGATAAGGGAGAGCCGGTCGGCACTTGTAAAAAGTTTTGAAGCGCTTTCGGATGTCATTTTCAGTTTCTCCCCTTCAACCAGGTCCCCAAACTTCTGAAGTGTCGCGACAGTTTCGTTGCTCATCTCTGAGCTCAGGTAATACACGGCGTTCCCGAGCATAAGAAGTTTCCGCCCGGCGTTGAAGGCCATGGAGTCCGCTTCGGACATCGCACACGAACCCCCAACATCGAATGATACTGTCGCCTTGTTTATCTCACCAATCCTCACGGGCATTGACCCGAACCCATCCCTTATCAGCAGAGCAGGTTCGGTGAAAACATAATAGTAGAGCCGGGGTGAAACGGTCCCTGAAGCCACTGCCACGACTGAAAGGTTGTTCCGGCCGTATGCCTGGATATTCTGTATATCCCGGATGGAGACGTCCATTGTGCTGAGCTTCTCGGGGGACAGCTCAATGCTGTAACTCTTCGTAATGTTGGAGAAGCGGGAACTGACATTCATGTGGATTGCGGCGGAGCCAACCTGAAGCTCCGGGACAGTATATGACAGGGAAAGCTCCCTGTCCTGCCCCCTATCCAGGGAACCGGGGTCAGTTATGGAGTATTCCCAGCCAATCGGTGCATCCACAGAAACATCGTAACTGTCGGAAAGATAACCGGTGTTCTTCAGAACAAGTGTTGCTGTGTAGCTCTCTCCCGGCCGAAAATCAGGAACCTGGGGGAGCTCCAGATCAAAGTCAAAGAACTCGAACAGTTTGAACTCCTTGAAGAACGAAGCGTCATCGGTGTATGCCACCAGATAAACGGTATAGAGTCCGGAGGCGACATCGAAGCTGTCATACCGGAGCTTGCTGCTCTTCGAAACTGGCTCATCCGGGGAAACAACAGCATACGATGACTCAAATAGCTCGGAATCGGAAAAAACTGAGAAATACACCCTCACTTCCTCCGCAGAGCTTATGTTGTAGAGAAACCTGCCGGAAATGGGGTCAAACACCACGTTGCCCTGAACATCGAGGCTGGTGTCCTCAACCCTCTTTGAGTCATTGACCTCCCATTCAAGCTGGCTGCATCTTGGAAGACCATCGCTGCCATTTGCAACAACCCTCATGGAAAAATCGTTCTCAGAATATCCAAAAGGGATGAAAAAGCTGTAGTTCACGGAGGAGCGGAGGGGAAGAGTTGATGGATAATCAAATCCGGGTATCAGGGGACGCTCGTAACCCGCAAAACTCGCAGTGGAATAGGAGGGAAGATACTCCAAGAAATCCACCCCCGGCTCCACCTGAACAATCAGAATTCCCGAGCTTGCCCTGTATGAGGCATTACTCCCGTATATGAGGAAGTCAGTATAGAGGTCGTCTGTGCACCTGTCCTGCCAGTAGTCCCAGTTGTAGGTAAATGCCGCAACGGGCAATAGCAACAGCGCCGCCACAAGATATTTCACTTCACCGCCTCCAGGAAGCCAGGCGAGCCAGGAGCGCATCGAGCTGTATCAGCTCTGTCGCCCCCTCCAGCATACGGAACTCATACTCACCTATGATATTTATCAGCTCCGCCTTCTGGGCATCCGGGAGCTCACTACCGAGTATGCAGGAATGAATCTCCTTCAGTATGAGGTCCGCAGAAAGTCCCCTCCCAACCATCAGCTCGAGGAGTTTTTCCCTGGACTTCATAAACTCCCCTTTCAATGCCAGTTCCACGACCCCCCAGACCTCCTTGGGTCTCGCGCGGGAAGAAACCCCGTAAATGTCCTCGTCCGTGATTGACGGCCCGGAAGCCGCAGCGGACTGAAGGAGGTTTATGGCATATCTGGCATCCCCCGAGGCTATATCCACTATTGCCTTGAAACCGGAATCACTCACGCTTAACCCCTCTGCCCTCGCAATTCTCTCCAGCATCTTCACCAGCTCCCTGTCACCAAAGTTCTTGAAACGGAACACCACAGTCCGTGACTGAATCGGCTCTATTATCTTGCTGGCGTAGTTGCAGCTCAGCACGAACCGACAGGTCTCACTGAACTTCTCCATCGTCCGGCGCAGGGCCTGCTGAGCATCCTTGGTCAATGCGTCAGCCTCGTCCAGGAAGATAATTTTGAACTCCCCACCCAGGGGCTTTGTGCGGGCGAAATCCTTGACCTTTATACGAATCACATCTATCCCGCGCTCGTCACTGGCATTCAGCTCGAGGTAGTTGTCCCTCCAGTGCTCCCCAAAAAGCTCCCTGGCGAGGCATATCGCGGCGGTGGTCTTGCCCACACCGGGGGGACCGGCAAAGAGCATGTGAGGTATGGAGCGGTCAGACACGAAAGCCCGCAGCCGGGAAACTATATGCTCCTGGTCAACCATATCCTCAAGCTTCAAGGGGCGGTATTTCTCCGTCCAGATCTGGGTGAAATCAGCCATGGAGGAATCTCGCACAGGGCATTAAAAAAATACCCGAGAAAC
>CAYVAH010000009.1:0-22977 GCA_964449215.1 Candidatus Undinarchaeota archaeon
GGGAAACCAGGATGGTTGTCGGGGCATCTTCCCCCAAATCAAAAAATTATGGAAGCCAACGAAGTGCTGGTTGTCAGGAGCCACTGCGCACAACAACGCGGTAGTATGTGGTGCTCCCTGCTGTCGGGGACTTGCGCTTTATTTCGAGAACATCCCCGGGCCTTGCACCCAGAAGCATAACTATCGGGTCCTTGTCAAGAATTTTTGGGAGCTGCCACTTCTTGATTCCATATTTCTTGAGCAGTTCCGAGACCTCCTCCTCACCCATCACGCGGTGCTCCGGGACAAGGTCGTGCTCCATAATTTTTTTCCCTATGCCCATGAACTCCATGACATAAACCCGAAGTGTCTCCTCCGGGACATTCTCCACCAGGCGCTTGACAAGGTCTGTTTTCTTCCCGCTCTTCCGAAGTCCTTCCTCGCCACAAATCCGGGCGAGCTCCCTGTAGCGCACCTTATTGAGCATCCGGGCAAGGTCTCTCATATGACAGCTCGGCGGGAGTGTTTATAAATTTTCACGTGAGCCATTGCAGGTGTATCCATGAGCGAGGACTTGGGCATCACGGTGAAAAAAGTCGAGAACCCGGCAGAATGGTACCAGCAGGTCGTCCTGAAAGCAGGATTTGCCGACTATTCCCCGGTTAAGGGGTGTATTGTGATCCGGGAATGGGGGTATGGCATATGGGAGCGTATCCAGGAATACTGGGACGCGAAGATGAAATCGCATGGAGTAAAAAACTATTATTTTCCCCTTTTCATTTCGGAGGGGCTTCTGAAGAAAGAGGCGGAGCATTTTGAGGGCTTCGTTCCCGAGGTGGCATGGGTCACCATGGCAGGAGACAAGGAGCTTGAAGAAAGGCTCGCAATAAGGCCAACCAGTGAAACAGTCATGTATGCCATGTTTAGCAAGTGGGTCCAGAGCTACAGGGATCTGCCACTGCGGGTCAACCAGTGGTGCAATGTCGTCCGCTGGGAAACCAAGATGACAAAACCGTTCTTGCGGAGCAGGGAATTTCTATGGCATGAAGCACACACGGTGCATGCTACGGAGGAGGAAACCGCAGAGGAAGCAAGATGGGCAATTGAGGAATACGCCAAGCTGGCAGAGCAGCTCCTTGCAATACCCGTGATTGTCGGGAAGAAAACGGAGTCGGATAAGTTCGCCGGGGCCGACACCACATTTGCCATAGAAGCCCTTATGCCTGATGGCAAAGCCCTGCAGATGGGAACCTCACACATGCTGGGACAGAACTTTTCCAGACCCTACGGCGTAAAATTCCTGGGGCTGGACGAGAAATGGCACCATGCCTGGCAGACCAGCTGGGGCACTTCCACAAGAATGATTGGCGGGTTGTTGTTGATGCACGGCGATGACAAGGGAGCCGTCCTTCCCCCTGAGGTAGCGCCCATTCAGGTGGTAATAGTTCCAATAATATTCAAAGGCAAAGAAAAGGCCGTGGTAAAGCTCTGCCGGGAACTCGAGAAGGAGCTGAAAGAAGCGGGGATCCGTGCCCACTTCGATGGCAGGGAGGGCTATACGGCGGGCTGGAAATTCAACCACTGGGAGCTGAAGGGGGTGCCTCTCCGGATTGAGATTGGTCCACGAGACCTGGAGAAGGGAGAAGTCGTGCTGGTGAGACGGGACACGGGAAAAAAGGACACGGCAAAACTCAAAGGGCTGACAGGGCTGGTGAAGAAAAAACTCAAAGAAATACAGGAGGCACTGCTCACCAGGGCAAGGAAACACCTCAAAGAGAATACCGTTAATGTGGAAACCCTCGGAGAACTGAAAAATGCCATCGAGTCCGGAAAATGGGCAGTGATTCCTCACTGCGGAGAATCACAGTGTGAGGAGACACTGGCAGAAAGGGTTGAGGGCGGCCCCAGGGTGATTGCCTTCGAGCAACCCCCGTTGAAGAACAAGAAATGCGTGGGCTGCGGGAAAAAAGCAAGCTACTGGGTCTATTGGGGCAGGTCCTACTGAACCTCAAGCTCGGCCGCGGTTATAACCAGCCACTTGCGATCAATTCCATAGAGCCTCATCTTCCTGGCCTTGCAGAGGGACTGGAGGCGGTTCACAAAGGACTTCCGCTCCGTTCCCATAAGCAGGGAAGAAACATCTATGAACGCCACCCGGGAATTTCCAAGCCTTTTCTTCAGCTTGTTTATGTCCTCGGGCTCCCTGGCACGAAAAATAAGCACCGAACTGAGTTTTTTTGGGGAGGGGCCACCAATGGAAGGCATAAAGATTTTTTCCCCGCCGAACATCCTGCCAAAAAGCTTTCTCAGCATGAAAGAAAAGGATAAAATAGTTTAAAATACTTAGTAGTTCGTGAAAAGACTGGAAGCGAGGAGAGCCGTGCAGGATTTTTTCTGGGAGAAGAGGGAAGCCCTCGACAGGGTGCCGGACAAGCAAATCAGGAAGCTGTTCCTGGCGGAAATGAACAGTATCGCGAGAGACCTTGAGGTGAAGGCAATGGCCCTGGCGGAACGCGGGGAGGACTGGAAGGGGGTCCTCGAGGAAGCCAGGCAGGAGTTCGAGAAGCTCAAGCAGGAATACCTAAAGAGGCTTGGCGGGAAGGACCCGGTGGATGCCCCAAATCTGGAAACGGTCAGAGCAATCGAAAGCCTATAGCATTAAAAACCGCCCCGGAGTGGAAGAATGTGGACATCAGGGTTAATGAAGAGATTCTCGGAAAGCTTGAGGGGGAAGAGCTGGTCGTGGCTGTTGTGACCGCCACGAAGCCGGACTTCTACAAGCAGTGGAGCCTGATACCCGCATGTGAAAAGCTCGGGGTCCCCGTCATGGTCATACACACGGGGCAGCACCACGACGAGCTGTTGAGCTATGGCCTCGAGGAGTTCAACATCAGCGAGCATGTGGCATTCGACCTCCAGGTGAGGGGGGACATGCTGCAGAAGGCCCACGAGATGGTGGCGAGAGCAGGATTCGTGGCAAGGCTCCTGAAAAAGCGCTTCCCCAAAACAACCTTTGTTCCCGTGGTTCATGGGGACACACAGAGTGCCGGTATATTTCCCATAGGCTGGATGCTCGGAGTGGCACGGAAGGTGGCGCAGAATGAAGCGGGGCTCAGGGGGATGTCACCGGAATTCGACAAGGACCCCGGAAAGTTCGTGGAAAAACAGTGGGGAGGGGAGTGGAAGCTCGCGAGGCAGGAACCCTTCCCGGAACAGTGGGATACCTTTGTGGCCGGTGCTTCCTCGGAAATACATTTCGCCCCCCTGAAAATAAACAAGCAGAACCTCATCAGGGAGGGTTATCCTGAGGACCGGATTTTCGTCGTGGGGAACAGCATAGTCGATGCCATGAGATACACCAGGCGCTGTCGCCCCGAGACCTCCGTGTTCGACCTTTACCCGAAGCTGGAGGAACAGGAAGGGTGGATACGCGTGGATGTCCATCGCAGAGCGAACCTCTCGGAGAGCAGGTTCAGGGCGGTTTTCAGCGGGATAAAGAGCCTCGTCCGGGAGGACTACCCCCTGGTCTGGGTGGAGTTACCCGGGACCAAGTTCGCACTTGAGGAATATGGGCTGAGGGAAAAGCTCATACAGATGGACCAGGACTATGACAACTTTGTTTTCACACCACTCTGGAAAAGCTACGCTCACGTGATGGAGTTCCTCCGTTCCGGGAGATGTATAGCAGAGCTGACCGACTCGGGAAGCATGCAGGAGGAGCTGAACCAGCTCGGGATACCCTGCTTCACCCTAAGATTCAACACGGACCGACCGGAAACCGTGAAGGCGCACTCCAACCTCCTTGTCCCCCCCTACCCGGGCATGGTCGATGGCATGCTCCGGCTGGTACTCGACAGGGACGACCTGATAGAAGAGATGTCAACCGCCCGCAAGCTCTACGGGGAGAACGTAGGATTGAAGATTATCCAGAAGATAAAGAAACTCCACGAGGAGGGGCTGAGCATGATGAGAACTGTGCCGGAGGTCGCGGGCCTGTCAAAGGACCGGATAAACTTCCTGTAACGCATAAATACACGCCCCGGAAAGAGTTCTGTGACCAAGGGAAGGGAGGTGGTCGCAAGCCTCCTCCTCATAGTTGCTTTTTTCATTCTGCAGTTCAACCCCGTTTCCCTGTCCTTCAGCACCACCACCGTAATTGGATTGCTCCTGGTCGGCATCTTCGGGGCACTTGTCACCGTGGGAGGGATGATAGAACTCCCCTGGTATTACACCCTCCCCGTGGCAGCTCTGTCAGTTGTGGACATAACGGCCCTCGGGCTTTTCCTCTTCGCCCTTTTCGGGAGCAAGGCCGCCGACCGCGAAGAGGAGAACATGATAGCTCCCAGCGTGATGAGAATATGCAGTGCGGCATTCGCCGGCTACAGCTTCTTCGTCCTGGCAGCCGTCGCGTCAGCCTACCCCCTCATAGACTTTCACATCCCGGCCGCTGTGTCAGGGTATGCCGTCCAGCTTCTCGTCCCTTCAATAGGATGTGAACTCGACTACACGGGACAGGAGTGCGTGGAAAGCCTGGTGAGCTCCACAATAGACAGGCAATGCAAGGGAGACCCGAACTGCATCCGGCTTTTGAATGAGAACAGGGACACAATGGAAGAAAACACACTGAAAGAACTGCAGGGAAGCTTCCCGGGGTTCGACACACAAAAGACGGTCAGGGAGATTCTTCAGGAGGCAATGAATATGCAGGTAACACAGATGATTGAGCCATACAGGGACCTTTTCAAGTTCCTGATGGCATTCGTGATTTTCACCGCCTTCCAGGTGCTGGCAAGCCCGATGATCCTCGTCTCAACTGCAATAAGCAAGCTCACCCTCTGGCTCATGGAAAGAGCAAACCTGCTCACGAAACGGCTCATAAAGGTGGAGAAACTCAGATTCTCAGCCTGATTTTTCTTTCTTCAAGTTCGCCCGTCGAAAGGTTCACCCAGACCTGCTTCCGGGAGTCGGAACGGAAAAGCGCGAATGGCACGTATATCAGCTCACGACCTGTTGGCTTCACCCCCACAAGCTTGAAGAATTTCCGGTCCGGCTCAAAAACGGGTTCCATTATTCTCCCCTCCGGGGGGAGGTGGACTACCTCGCCATGGAATTCGTGGAGCTTCTCCGGAAAGCGAAGCTTCGGGAAATATCTCTTCGTTTCCCTGCCCCTCACCCTCACAAGACCAAGTCTCACAAGGCGGTTCAGCTGAAGCTTGACAGCCCGGGCATCGGCGCCGCACCTCTTGGCTATTTCCTCGAGGGTCCCGGAACAGGACATTATGCTCGCCGCCAGGGGTGTGAGGTCAACAAGTCTCTGCAGGCCCTTGGAACCTTCAATTTCCCCGAGAAGCCCATCAAAAAGGAACTCAACCTCCCCCTCCAGGCCAACACCCCTGACAAGCCAGAAAGGCCAGTAAACCTTCATCTTCACATTGAATTTTTCCCTCTTGAAAAACAGGAACCTCTTGAGCTGCCTGGAAGCAAGTCTCTCAGCCTCCTCGAGCTCCATAACTGGACGGACCACAGGGATATTCCTGCCCTGCTTTTCCTTTTTCTTCTCCTCCCGCGCCTCTTCAATCTCCTCCTCGAGCTCCTCTCTGGAAGGCTCATGTATATCCAGAATCGGCGCCCTGTCCACAGCGAGGGTGCTCCTCCCCTCGTGCTGGCTGAGCCTCGGACGGGCTTCAACCAGTGCCACCTTCGTGGTTTCCCTGTCACCCACTATGGCCTGACCGACCCTCAGCTTGCGGATGAAGTTCACCCCCCACTCAGGAGGCATCGCGGCTGGCATGCGCTTGCTCACCGCCTTTATATCGTCCGAAAAAACGAGCTGATGGACAAACATTATGTCCAGCTGGCTGAGGACCTCGCTGTTTATGGCACTTGGCTGCTGTGTGGCAAGAACTATCGAACACCCGGGACGCCTCCCTTGCTTCACATATTCAATTATGCTGTCACTCGCCGCGGTCTTCCGGTCCTTGGGCACCATGACGTGGGCCTCATCGATGAAGAGCCAGATCGGTGGAAAACGGACACTCCCGCCCAGAGCTTCTTTCCTGCTCTCAACCTTCCTGCGGTTGAGCGCCTTCCTGGAGAGGATGCCAACCACGAGGGCTGCCACGGGTTCCTCAAGGAACGACACATCAAGCACCGTAACCGTCCCGGGGCGGGCCAGTTGCTCAAGCGGTGTGGCCTTGTCACTGAAGACCCCCCAGAACTTTGCACTCTCGAACCTGGAAATGACTCCCCGCCTCGTCTGCTTTGAGAAACCCTTGTCCTTGCTCTTCAAACTGGTATCTGTGGAAATAACCCGGATAAGGTCATCTATAGTGTAGTCCTCACCCGCCTTCTGAATCGCCCCATCTATCAGCAATCCTGCGGGGGAGAATCTCTCCACGCCGAATGAAAACGCCCAGTCGCTCGCCGTCAGCTCGGAAGGCTTGATTGAAAAAAAGCCATCATAGCTCTGCTTCGGAATATTCCTTGCACCCACAGGTATCAACACCCTGATATTGTCAAAGCCCCTCGGCTCCAGACCCCAGCCCTTCAGGAGCTCCACTTCCTTTTCCACCCTGTTCTTGCTCTTCATACTCCAGAAAACCCCAATTGGGTCCACAACTATGCTCGCCACCGCATCATTCTTCAGCGCCAGCTCCTCGACTATGACCCCCATGGTGTAACTCTTACCGGAACCACGGGCACCGCATATGAACACCACATGCGGCTTGATTGAATCTATGTAGAACTCCTCCTCACCGGAGCGGCCCACGAAGAGCGCCTTCTCCATGCCATACTTCTTTATCAGGCTCTTGCTCGCACCGAACACCACTGCCACAAGAAAGAGAGGTGCGGTTAGTAAATATGGATATCGCAGGAAGGATTTTAAACGTGTCTGGAAAGCATTCTGTGGATGTCTATGAGGGAAACAGCATCCGCGTGCTGAAGCTCGGTGTCCGCCACCCACTGGCAAGGGAAGAGCTTGACAGGGTCAATGGTTTTTCAAGTCTGCAGACAGGCGTGCTGAGGGTGAAAAGAGGCAAGGTGGTGGCGTGCCCGGTGAGATACAAATACTCGAGAGCCGCTGAAGAACGAGGAATCACATTACCCCTCATGAGCGTGACAGGCGTGTCCGAGCACGAGGGGCGGCTTCTGGCAGGAATAAGAAGCGGGGATGTGAGGTTCCCGAATGTGATGAGCCCGGCACCGAGTGGCCATGTGGAGTTCAGCCTCACACCCAGAGAGGCAATAGAACTGGAGCTGCACGAGGAACTGGGGGTTCCGGGAAAGCCAAGGCTCATGGGCGCCCAGTTCACCCCCCTCTACTTCTCGCTCATATACCACATAGAACTCGAGAGCGGTGAAGTCAACCCGAGCTGGGAGTGGAGCAACCTCTTCTGGATTCAAAAAGAAAAGCTCGACGAGTTCCTGAAAAAGAACGGCAAACTCCTCGGCCCCGGCTTCGCCGCCCCCTTCCTCCTTTACCTCCACAGGGAGGGCATTAACCCGGAGCCCATCGCAAGAAAGAACAGGTGGAACATCCGATTCGGGAAGCTCAAAGAGCTTGAATGGAGCCTCCGTGCTGGCCCGGAAATCCGTTTGTGAAAAGGTTAAAATGTCCCGCACCTATTAGTGAGGTGTTCATCGAGGAACTCGCTGAGAGTGTCTGCAAGAGACTGGAGGTGCTGTCGGGGAGAAAAAACTTCCTGGATTTTGGGGAATTCGCCGATTTCTCATCCCCGCTTGCACTAAAGCTCTCGAAAGAGGAAAAGAGGAACCCGATCGAGCTTGCAGAAGAATGGGCTGAAAAAATTGATGTTCCGGGGGTCAGCACCAGGGTGACAGGGGGCTTCCTGAACTTCTTCCTCACAGAAGAAGCCATCCTCCACAACCTGAAGAAAATCACACACTTCAAGAGCCCGGGAAAAACCGCTGTGATTGACTACTCCTCCCCAAACATTGCAAAGCCCTTCTCCGTCGGCCATCTGAGAAGCACCATAATAGGGGAGAGCCTGCGCAGGGTCCTGGAACTCCTGGGCTGGAAAACCTACGGGATAAATTTCGTCGGGGACTGGGGAACACAGTTCGGGAAGCTGCTGGCCGCATATGAGAGGTGGCCGGTGGACTTGAAGGAAGAGCCAATAAAGAAATTGCTTGAGCTCTATGTCCGGTTTCACAGGGAAGCCGAGAAGGACAAGGAGCTTGAGGAGGAAGGTAAAGAGTGGTTTCGCAGGCTGGAAGAGGGCGACAAGGTGGCTGTGGAAAGGTGGAAAAAGTTCAGGGAGCTCAGCATGAAGGAGTTCCAGCGAATCTACCGGATCCTCGGGACGACAGAACTGATTGACGCGGGAGAAAGCTTCTTCGTAAAGGATAGCAAGGAACTCGTTGATGAGCTGCTTGAAAGGGGAATAGCGAAGAAAGACAAAGGGGCAGTGGTGGTGCCACTGGAGGACAAGCCACCGATGATACTCAGAAAAAGCGATGGGACGACCATCTATTCCTCGAGAGACCTCGCATCCGCCCTGTGGAGAATCAGGAAGTTCAGGCCGGATCTCATGCTCTATGTGGTGGGGAACGAACAGAGCCTCCACTTCCAGCAGCTCTTTGAGGTGCTGAAGAAACTTGAAGTGAAAACCCGCCTTGAGCATGTCTCTTTCGGGCTGGTCAGGCTCCCGGAAGGGAAGATGAGCACCAGGAAGGGAAGAGTTGTATTTCTCGAGGATGTGCTGGAAGAAGCCGTGAGGAGGATTGAAAAGATAATGGTGGAGAGAGGGGGAAGCAAGGAGGATGCGGAGAAGATTGGAGTGGGAGCTGTGAAGTTTGCAGACCTGAAAACCAACCGCACGAGGGAAGTGAAATTCAGCTGGGACATGCTTTCAATGGAAGGGGACACGGGACCCTACGTGCAGTATGCGGCGGTGAGGGCCAAGCGTATTGTGGAAAAATTCGGAAGAGGCAAGCCGGGGCTGGACGCTGAGTTCGAACCGCTCGCCCGAAAGCTCGTCAGGTTCCGCATAGCCGTCATGGAAACGGCAAAGCTCCGCCGCCCGGACATCCTTGCCAGCTACCTCCTGGAGATTTCAAAGAAGTTCAACGAGCTGTATGTGAAGAAACGCATAGGAGGAGTTCCTGAAAGGGAGTGGCTGACAGAAAGGACCTACCTGGTTCTGGAAAAAGGGCTGGAATTGCTGGGGATAGAGACCCCGGGGAGGATGTAGTCAATACTCCCTTTTCGAAGCCAGCAGGCTCGCCGCAACAATCAGGGCGGACCCGACCACCATCCAGCCAGCATCCGGGGTCATGTTCAGGTATCCCACAAGCCTGCTGATGGCCCACAGAACCGCCAGGAACTCCACCACTCCAATCACAACCAGTGCCAGTGAGGCAAGAAGACGCCCTCCAACAAACTCCCAGATTTCTCCGAGATAAACCATACGAGAAAAAGCAAAGGAAGATAATAAGGGTTTCAGTTATTACCCGCTCATCACTCCCGGGGGGTCAGAGGGTGTTCACATCATCACTCAGAGACCGGCACCGAACCTCATGCCCTTGAACTCCCACTCCTCCTGCAGGGAACCTCCCCTGCCATAATGAAGCTTCGAAGCCCCCACCCTGCGCACAAAATCCTTTTCGAGAGCCTTTATAACCTCAAGTATCCCTGCGTCCCCCCACACGTGAACCTCAACCCTGTCTCGAGGAACAAGCTTGGCTTTGCGACGCAGTGAACGGACGCGACGCGAGGCTTCCCTCATCAACCCCTCCCGGACCTCTTCCTTCCCCTGTGTCGGGTCCACCACAACCCTCCGGCCACCCACAAGCAGCTCATCCCCCGAGCAGCTCCCGATCCTCCTGACATTCGCCAGCCTCCTGACGATTCCTTCGGGCACTCCACTGACATCCACGCACCGGAGGGGGTACCGCAGCCCTATCCCCTTCTCGTCCCTGTAAGCCAGGAGCGCCTCAACAACATCAAGGGCAGCATCCACCGCCGACTCCACCTTCGGGTCTATGGCGGATCCGTCAGGTTCGGGATATGGCTCAAAGAACACGCTCTTTTCCCCGGAAAACCTGGAGGCAAATTCCCCGTAGAGCTCCTCGGCAAACAGCGGAGAAACTGGAGCAACCAGCCTCAGGAGACCGTGTTGCACCTCTTTCAGCACCTTTATGGGGACTCTGTCGCCCTCCCGAACCCTCTCCTTTGCAAGTTTCATGTATTTCCGGCTCAGGTCCTCAACAACAAACCTGTAGAGCCTGCGGGTGGCGTGGTGGAGCCTGTAGCTCTCAAAGTCCTCCAAAAAGCAGGAGAGCATTGAGTTATACTTGCTGAGCAGCCACCTGTCCTCAATGGCGAGCTCACCCTCACCGGGCTCCCCTGACCTCATCAAGTATCTGTGGAGATTCCTCCATATGTGAAACATCTTCCCTATTTCCTTCTTCGCCCTGTCCGGGCTGAAACGAATCACGTCCCAGGGCGAACTTTCCCAGAGTATGTAGAAGCGAAGCACGTCCGGACCGAGCATGGAAAGTGCCTGCCGGGCAGTCACAAAGTTTCCCTTGCTCTTGCTCATTTTCTCACCCTTCTCATCGACCACCCAGCCGTGCATACTCACCCTCCGGTAGGGTGAGCGTCCGAAAAGCGCAACCCCCAGAACAAGGAGGGTGTAGAACCAGCCACGAATCTGGTCCTGCCCTTCATCAATCCAGTCAGAGGGCCACAGCTCCTCAAACCGGTCCTTCCCGGGAACGGCAAAGCTCGCCGCCCCGGAATCATACCACACATCAAGAACGTCAGGAACTCTGCTCATCTCCAGGCCACATTTCTCACACCGGAAAACCACGCTGTCAACAACATCCCTGTGGAGGTCATCTACCGGCTGACCGCTCAGCTCGGAGAGCTCCTTCGAGCCGGAAACCACCTTCACATGACCGTTTTTGCACTTCCATACCGGAAGGGGGATATTCCAGTATCTCTGGCGGCTCAGGGTCCAGTCCTTCGCATTCGTAAGCCAGTTCACCATCCGCTCCTCGGCAAATCCGGGAAGCCACTCAACATCCTTGGCCGCCCTGATCAACCTCTTCTTCAGCTTTCCAATGTCAAGGAACCACTGCCGGGTCATGCGGAAAATCAGGGGAGTCTTGCACCTCCAGCACACCGGATACCTGTGGTGGATTTCTTCAGTTCCGAGAATCAGACCTCTGTCCCTCAAATAGCCCACTATTTTCGCGTTTGCCTTCCTCACTTCCATGCCGGCGAATGGCTCCACATCCCCGGTGAAACGCCCTTTGTCATCAACCGGAGAAAGAGCTTCCAGAGCATAATGCCTGCCAATCTCAAAGTCCTCAGGACCGTGACCGGGAGCGCAGTGCACAACCCCCGTGCCTTCCTCAAGGTTGGTGAAGTGCTCCACAAGGGTCTCACCCTCGACCTCCTTCTTGGCAGCGACCTTCCCGGAAACCTTTTGCTTTATGACAGGCTGGCTGAGATAGATTCTCCTCGCAGTCGGGGAGCCATCGAGGGAGCGCTGGGCGGAACACTCCACAACCGGATTGTATTTCACGCCCTCCAGCTCCTTTCCTTTGAACTTTCGAATCAACCGGTACTTCACCCCAAGGCCATCCAGCGAGGGGAGCGTCTTCTCAGCCAGCACCAGCTTCTCTCCGTCCACCTCCACCTCAACATACCCGGCGTCCCCCCTGACAACAAGAGCGACATTCCCGGGGAGGGTCCATGGGGTGGTCGTCCAGGCAAGAAGGTTGAATCCCCTCTCAGTTGGGAACTTCACAAAAACCCCAAGGTCATCCAGCTCCCTGTATTCATCGGTGACCTCATACCCGCTCAAAACAGTCTGGCAGTGCGGACACCAGTAGAATGGTTTTTCACCTTCGTTCAGCAACCCCTTTTTCCAGAGTTCGGAAACGGACCACCAGACTGAATCCATATACTCTTTGTTCAGGGTCATGTAGGGCTCCTCCCAGCCGAACCACACGCCCATCTCCCTGTAGAACTCCTTCCACACACTGATATTGCTGGTGGCGAATTCCTTGCACCGCCTCATAAAAGTGGACACACCCATACGATCAATTTCATCCTTGTCCCTGATCCCGAGCTCCTTCTCCACCTTGTTTTCAATTGGAAGGCCGTGCGTGTCAAAACCGGGTTTCACCCAGACCCCGTAACCCTGCATCGCCCTCATCTTGATTATGGCATCCTTTATGGTCACACCCCGAACATGCCCCATGTGAGGCTCCGCATTCGGGTAAGGAGGACCGTCAAGCAACCAGAACTTTTTATCCCCCCTGGAAGAAAGAGTTCTCACCAGGTCAAGTTTGTCCCAGAGCTTCTGAACCTCCACGGGTAGGGACTCTGAGAAAGTTTTTATAGGTTTTTGATTCTCTGGGCAGGGAGCCTCTCCCGCACAAGGATTGACACAGGAGCGGCAAGAAACGGCAGGGAGAGTGGAAGCAGCGTATAGGCCATGGCAAGGAAAGAGAAGGCGGCAAGCACCGTCCAGTTGACCTCCGCGGGAACCTTGAACGCCTCCACCGGGGCGATAATGCCTTTCCAGATGAACACCCAGGGGAGAGAAATCATCCTGAACATGAGATACAGGGGAATGAACACGAGTAAGGAGAAGTATGAACTGAAGCTTGAGAGGAATATGACGAAGTCAATCATGAAGAAGAATGCCACCCAGACCACAAGCATCACCGCCACAAACGCCGGCAGCTTTTTCAGGGAGTCCTCCAGGAATCTGTCACTGTATGGAAGCTCGACCGTCGCGAGCACGAAAAAGAGAAGCGTGAGCAGCCGAAGGAGGGCAGGACCGAAAAAGAAGACCAGAAGCCCCGGAACAAGCAGGGAGTAGTACAGCAACAGGCGGTTCTTCATCTGAATTTCATACCCTTAAACCCTTTTAAACCCTTCTTGAGTGCATACTTCCCGAGCTTTCCACCCCTCAGCCCCTTCAGCATCTTTTTCATCGTGTTGAACTCCTTCAACAACCCCCTCACATCACTGGTGCTGGTTCCACTCCCGGCCGCTATACGCTCAACGCGTGACCTGCTCAGTATATCCGGATTGAGCCGCTCCTCCCTAGTCATGCTGTCAATAATCGCCTTGTATTTCTTGAGCTTTGCCTTCAGACCTTCCATGGTCTTCTTGTCCAGGTCAGTCAGCCCAACCATCTGGAGAACCTTCTCAAAAGGCCCCATCTTCGTGAGGGCTTCCATCTGCTTGTAGAAGGTGAGCATATTGAGGGTGGACAGGTCCCTTGGATCAAACTTGACCTCGGATTGAACCTCCTTGGCTTTTTCCAGCAGACCCTCTATGTCACCCCACCCAAGAAGCCTGGAAACGTAGCGCTTGGGGTTGAAAAGCTCAAAATCATCCAGCCGCTCACCAGTCCCGATGAATGCAACGGGCACGCCAGCACTGGCACAAGCAGAAAGCGCACCGCCTCCCTTAGCGGAACCGTCCATCCTTGTCACTATGACAGCCGTGAGGAGCTCCCCAAATGCCGCGGCCTGCTTCCCGGCCTCGTGACCCATCTCTGCCGGAACCACCAGAAAAACATGGTGTGGCTTCAGCTTCCGCACAACCTCCCGGACCTCCTTCAGCATTTTTTGGTCAAGGGCATCCCTCCCGGCAGTATCAACTATGCAAGGGGGGGAGGGAATCTCGCGCACCGTTTCCAGACCCATCCGGTCCCCGAGCTGCTTGAGCTGCTCATACGCCGCCGGGCGATCCCTGTCAAGACTTGCCAGCGTCGGGGTGATTCCACGTTTTTTCAGCCAGTAACCGAGCTTTGCAGCAGTTGTCGTCTTCCCGGAGCCAAAAAGACCAACAAGAACCATCTTCACATCTCTTTTCACGGGAATCTCCGAACCCTCGCCGACCAGACGCACGAGCTCATCGTAAACAACGCGGAGAACGTGCTCCTTGACCGTAAGACCGGGCAGAGGCTTCTCCTTGGCCTTCTCCCTTATCCGTTTCGAAAGCTCGGAGACGAGCTTCACATCGACATCGCTGGCTATAAGCACGCGCTGGAGCTCCCTGATGAGATTCTCGAGCTCCTTTTTCGATGCCCCCCTCGAAGCAAAAGAACGAATTGCCGAGCGCAACCTGGCAGCCAGACTTCCTATCACCTCACGAATAGGGTTGGAGTTTAAAATCATTTACTTGAGATACAGCACAATACCGGCAGCCACAAGAAGGACCCCAAATATTGCAAATGTGTAGGAGCGTGACGGCCGCATCAGCTTCGCGGAGGCCCTGTAGCTCTCGACCTTCTGTATGCGCTCTATCTGGTCACTGACCTTCTCGAGCAATGAACGAGCTTCCTCGAAACTCCCCTCCTCCACAAGCTTCTTGGCAGCCGCAATGGACTTCAACACCCCAACATCAGTAACGCCCGAAGACTCCGCAGCTTCAAGCAGAGCCCTGACCTCGTATGGGGTTGGCAGAGTTACAGTCACATAGAACTCCGTGGAACCGCTCTTATCCGGATATGGCTTCGGATAAGCCCTCGCCTTCACGTAATACACACCTGATTTCTTGGTGTTGAAAGGCACGGAAATCATAGTGCTTGTCCCTTCCTCAAATGCCCTTTCATATGGCTGGATCGTCAGGTTGGTGTCAAATTCTATAACGTAGGTCCCGGAAAACTGGGCCGTCGTGAGGTTCAGGAGTATGCTCGCACCCGCAGAGGGGTCAAGCATTATTTCCCTGTCCGACCCGGCCAGTGTCGGTGTCACTTCCTTCCTCTCGACCGACACACTCACGCAACGGGGCTCCCTGTCCAGCAGGGTCACCGAGCGGACACAAAGGCTGTAATCACCCGGCCGGCTGGCAGACACCCCAAGCTCCTTGAAATCCCCTGGCTCGAGAGTGAAATCATATTCACTCACATCCATACCGGACTTCACCACGTAAGAATCCCGCATGTTCCCGACATTGGTAAGCGTCACGTTCCCAGTCACCGTATCATATACCAGCCCGAGCTCCTGCTCAAGCGGATAAAGGTCAAACTCATACACAGGCTGCTGCGTCTGCACCAAACGCAACGAAACCCCGTCCTGCAACTTCCCGGACACATAAGCCTGGAAGCTCACCACGTAGTCTGTATCGCTGTAGCTCTGCGGAACTGCAATGGTCACGGGCACCTCATCAATGTTGAAACCCTCAACCGTCACCTGTTTCAAGGGAAGCATCACAGCCAGCTCCTTCGGCGCACTGTATTTCAGCGAGACATTGATTGTGGGCCCCGAGTTCGAAAGCAAGAGCTTCACCCTCACATTCGGAGAACCGGAGAGGGGAACATATACAACTCCCGGAGACACGGACGAGGATATCTGCTTCGGCACCTTTATAGTGACGGGGAAACTCTTGGTCAAGCTGTCGTAGTAATCAGCATAGAGCTTGAGAACAAGCTCCGCCTCGCCTTCCTTGAAGTTATACGGGACCTCCACAACATCGGTCTGCCCGAGAAGCACCGATATTTCTCCTTGCTTCAACTCCCAGCTATAAGTGTAGAAAGGAATGACCTGGCCCCTCTCATCCACCACCTTGGTTATGTAAGGGGAGTAGGAGCTCCCGGGGACCATTTCGGTCGGAACGGAGGCTTCGACACCTGTTATGTGACCGAACACGGGCAGTGAAACTGAAGCCTGCGACCCGTAGAAGTAGGGCACGGAGGCAGAGCAAGTCACAGTGTGCTTTCCGACCTTCATCGAAGACGGGTCAAACTCGAAAACCCCGCTTGCAACATATCTGCCATAAGTCTGTGACATCTGCTCATCGTATTGAAGGGTAATCGACTCCGAGATGGAATCCACGGAACAGTATGCTTCCAGAGAGACCGGTCCTTCCGAAGAGTTTGCACTAAACATAACCGCCACTGAAACCGGTGAACCCTCACAGATATCGCCGGAACCGGAGCGATAATAGCACCCACGGCTTGTTGCTTTCGAAACTGTCATCTTGGTGCCATATATGGTATGAATTGTAACCGTGACATCGGTGGGCAACCTGTTCATCTGGCGGACAGAATACTTCAAAATCCTCGGACCATAAGGCCTGCCAAGATTTACTGGAACTGTAACCATAGCCTCGGGAAGTATTTCCACACCGGCAGTCTCGACAACAGTATCATGGAGTGAGATGGAAACATTTTTCAAGAATGAGAACTCCGGCGGGATGTCCTGAAGGTTGCTCCACATCCCCTCATCAAGGTCAAAGCCAATTACAGGTGAGTCTGTGTAATTTATCCAGAATTCGCAGAAAAGGTTCGGGGCCTCACCATGGCAAGTCCCGTTTATTACTGGCACCCCGGGCATGGTAACCTCTTCTACCTCAGTATAGTCTGTAATGTACTGACAGAGACCACTTCTTATACCGCACATCCCTCCATCAATAATGGTACCCAATCCTACCCCATCGCACTGTGGTGGCGCGTCACAATGCGAGTAACATATTGTGTCTTCCAACCCGGTAGCATACTCAGAACAGCAATCCCTACAATTGTCCGGGTCCTCATTCAACCCGGGTTCACAGAGGTCATTTCCGCAAGTATTGGTACAAAGACCCACAAGATTGTAATTGCTAGAGCCCCCGAAGTTGTTCAGGTCTATCCTCCTTTTACCGGAAATACTCAGGCAAGTCGAGACCTCACCATAACCGCCATTTGCAGTTGGATCCGCATTAGCACCATAAGTGAGGCAGCTATCATTGTAATAACATGCAAATTCATCACCATTGAAGGTCTGAATGCTTGTGTCCTCCAGATTCCCTGTCGAAAGAAGACCAACCGAATGACACTTTGTGGGCGTTGATGGGAAGTTGAGTTCCGCAACACTAGTAACTTCGTTCCCCGAAGAATCCTTCAAGGTTGTGAACAGGTAGGAACTCGAACCTATTATAGACCCCGGGATAACGGGTGGACCAATCACAGAATCCAGCAGGTACGGTCCCCAGAATATGCTACCATTGACGGATGGCACACCTTGATAAGCTGAGGATATTGGGTCCATCAATTTGAAGTCCTTTGAAACCCCTCCAACAGTCACGGAAATATCCGTTATTGCACCCAGACCACTGAGAGTGAAAGTGTCATCAGTTATATCTAAACCTAGGAAGTATGCCCTACAAGAGTCGATGTCATAACTACAATCGCCGAGCTGACACTGCTCCCATGTCAGACTGTTGTAGTCTTCTGCCAGCATAGTTCCGAAAAAGGCTCCCACAGCATCACCATCAACACATCTGTAACCACCACATATCGGGTTATCGTTAGTATCTCCCTGCTGTGGGGGGAAATTAGCACAGTCGGAATCACTCATACAAGCATCTGCAATCTCACAGAGGTCCTTTGATTCTACTACTAAGATGCTATCAAGGGAGTAGTCTGATGGGAAATTATAGGAACCTTCACTTTCCGTTCCTAACATAAAGCCGTAATTAAACTCCATATACGTGTCAGAACCGATAGTACCCATCTCCGCCTCCGATGGAATCACCCTTATGGGACTACCCCCGGCAGTGCAGAACATCCACCCCTGACGGTCAGCTCTGTAGTCAATATCGCTCTCATAGAAATCCACACTCGACTGCCCACCTCTTCCATATCTGGTGGAACCTATTATTAGTGGATAGGAGTTGCTATCAAAATAAAGGGTGCACTTCCCTATTCTATCACAGTGGGGCTTGAAAGGCAAGACAAAACACACATCATATGATTCGCAGGTGGAAAGGGACTGCACTTCCATCCCAGACCTATCTTTGAAAACTATATGTGGTTCATATTCACTCCTGGGTTGACACCATTCCGTACACATTACACCACCTGCAGTTTCCCAGTCACACGCAGGGTCGGCACCACACGACTCGAAACAAGTCTTATTTTCACCATACACGGAAAATGCCATAACACCACAATAGTCTTCCCTGCTGTCTTCAAGCCGCGGTATATAATCTGCAGATTTGCTACATTCTGCATTTATAGACACCCCTGAAGGAGCTTCGCAGCAGTCCCTGCAATTCGTATAATTTTCCCCTGACATATCGTCACATCCAGCGTATTCCTCGGAAGGAAAATCACTCCCCAAAGAAAACATCGAACCAGAAACACTCACCCCCCTCCTATCAACACTCCACTTACAGGTGTATTCACATCCACTGGTGCATGCCAGACTCCCCTTCTCCTTCTCATCACAAGCAATCTTGTACGGTTTAGCCCCTGCAGTAAACTCATCATCATAGACCAGCACGTCTTCTATATAGTCCCCAGCATAACAAACCTGGCTACTCGTGGATTTTTCTATTGCAGCACAGCGCCCAGGACTCGAATCCCCAAAGAAATAATAAGCAGCGGAGTCACCAACAATATATTTTTCAGTTATATTACAGATACCCAAACAGTCATTTGATGAGTAACAGCTTTGCCCAACATCGTCATACAGCAGATTCATAGAAACGAGATCATCGCGATTGTAACTCCTATCATCGACACCATAAACCACGTGAACATCACCGGAACAAGAAGAGTCAATAATACAAGAGTTCGGTCCTGAACCAAGTGAATTCACACATGTATCAACGATAACGGACCTATCAAGGCTATCACTATTGAATGTGCACGCAGAACTTCCGTCACATTCGCCTCCCGGTGGATATGCGAGCTCGAGGTCACCACCGAGAGCAGCACAGCCCATACCACTGAGGTAGTAATAAATTCCTCCAATAGTCCTCGGCCACTTTGGCATTTCGAAGTTCAAGGTCAACCCCACTTCATCATATAGGGGTAAGGGTTCAGAGGGAATCCTCATTTCATAGCTCTGAACATCCAATGGTGTGAGAGGAACCCAGAAGAAATTCCCGTCATTCACACACATCCACCGGTCCCCCATAAGTTTCTTCACCCGTACACCACCGTCAAAGGTCTCTACGCTCTCATCTGGGAAGAGCTCAAGGATGGCATCCGCGGAATTTGCATGGCACTCGTGTGTTGAATGTGAGCAGCTTATGCGGACCTTGCGGAAAGATGCACCGAAGGGCACACTGACATCGAAACGGTCCGTTATACCCTCGTTGGTTATCACCCTTATACGAATACCGTCAATAGACACTCCATCCCGGGAACAGCTTGCCGTATCCGCTTCAGGAGGGAAAGAACAGCTTATGTCGGTTCCATACTTGACAAAGTGACCATCCTGTCCCAAGTATGAAATCGAAAACTCTCCCCCATTCACCGAGGAAAACTCCTCGACTTCTAGAACCGTGCTTTCCTCATCGGTTCCCCCAAACCTGTCGAAAAGCAGAGTGCAGAGCTTCACTTCATTATCCTGATTGCCCAGACAGACCCCACGCTCTGCCGAATAGACATCCATGGTCAATGGATCCGTCCCAGTTATCTCGACATCAACAACTTTTTTCCCACCCCTACAGGCGTCCAAGGGATCATCAGGGCAGACTGTGTAGTAAGACCCAATAGAAAGCGTGACGGTATCCCCAGAAACGGTCCAAGTATTTTCTCCTATTATGAAGTAGCTGTCAGCCTCTTGGTCAAATACTGAACCGGAATAGGTACATATTCCAGAGTCACACTCCACATGTCCATTGGGATTCCTACTGGTAGCACTGTAATATACAATCTTATCGAAGTCTGCGTGGACATAGAAAGACTTATTCAAACTGATGTCCTCTGCAATCCAGTAGCCTCCACACGCTGAACATGTTCCCGTATAGGTATCATTTTTATCCATCGGTGACCCAGATGCTGGCTCCCAAGTTGTTTCATCAGAACAGTCAACATCACCAGAACAGACACCGGTTTCGCTGCCGAATGGAATCACGCATACCCCAAAGCAATCTGAGTTGTCATTACACTTCACACCTCCATCATCTACTTCAAATTCAAGTGAATAGGTCCACAAACCGCTACCCCCGAGCTCATTGGCAGGACCATGAATGGAACATTCTAGCTCGAATTTCTTTGATGCCATGTCTTCTTTTGAGACGTCCTCAAGGGACACCACTCCCCTGCTGATATCACTCAGGGGCATAGCACCAATACTGGAAACAACCGAAAGCTCATCATGGAGGGCGCATGTCAGTGAATACTTACTTTCATCAATATTCAAAGGAAACCAGTATTCTGGGGGTGTGGCGTTGTATCTCAAAGCATAGTAAAAGTGGTAGGTGGGAGGATCTGTGGGTTCAATATAATATTCTACAACTCCAGGGGTGAAGCTGCTAGTTACCGGATCCAGCGGAACGGGACTCCTCGAGGCCTCATCTATATATATCTCTGGAACCTGCCTGAACCCACCATTCTCACAGCTATATCTGTATTTCCTATTGTTTATCGTCAGGTCCACAGAATCGCCCACCAGAATCTTATTTCCTTCGTAGCACTGGGCATCAACCTGAATACCTGGAGCATACACAACACAATCACCAACTTGCCCGGAAGCAGAAGACACACACTCAAGATAGTCAGGGATCTTCGTTACCTCCCCTGAAACTATACTTATGTTCCCTCTTATCAAATCCAGCGAGAAACCCGAATCAGTCCTAATTGCCAGACCAACCTTTTGTTCATCACATATTATTGAAGCTGTATCACTTTCGAAGCTGGCAGTGCATGTCGTGGTACCCCCTTCCAAACCTTCGGAAAGAGCAAACGAAAGAGTAACACCATCATAGTTCACATCGGAAATACTTTCTGCACTTGGTCCCTCATCATAGCAGTGTCCCTCAAGAGCAAGAATGCTCGCACTACCCAAGAAGGGGGCATCCCTGTCCGCCCAGTTCAAAGGATTGGGGGATGTCGGCAGCGGGCACTGTGCACGGAAATTGTCCGGGTCAAACTTGTTGGTCCATTCTCCCCCCTGACACACATATTCTTTGGAACCGAGGGTAGCGGCACACCCCTCACCAACATTGGCAATCTCTTCATATGGGAACGTCTCCGGCCCCTGGCAATATGCCCCGGTTTCACCGCCCGATGCACATGACTCCCCCTCATATAGGTCCTGGGTACAAACAATTTCATCACCAGCACCCGATACACCAACAAGGTAAGGATAATAATACTGCCCTTCAAATTCCGAGGCGCTCATCCACCTCCCCGATACACAGAAATAGTATGAACTCAGTGCCTCCTCCAGCCTACAGATACGACTTGTCTCACATTCCACATAGGAGCCGTCAGGACACGGATAACCCTGCAAAATACAGGCTCCCCCTGGACATATTGCTTCAGCTTCCAGAATATTCACGGGGTCTTCTGTAGCTATCGGACTATCCCGAATCCAGAAGCCCTTATTGGAATTGGCAAAGCAAGTGTAGTAGGAGTCGCCCATATCAACAAACCGGCATGACTGATCAGTTCCGACACACTTTTCCACCTGGCCACCGCCATCACAGAGATAACCCACACCATCATCGTCGACAAAGTCTCCAATACCTCCTGAATCCCCCCAGCCGTCCGTTGCCCAAACCCATCCGTTATCGTAGATGCATGTGTATTCTGAAGAGTCCCCCACGGTCGCTGCTTCATACCTCTCACAGGCATTCCCGGGCAAGCAGGCTACAGCTCCACCGGCAGCACCCATTACACAGATATAACCGGTCTTGCCCGGGTCGCTGGAAAGCCTATCGTAGAACGGCCCGTAATTACCGGTGGCCGGACCCGCTTTGAAAACAGGGTCACTACTGTAGTGATATGCACAGAAATACCTTGTAGAGTCTATGTCGTAATAGTCACAGAGCGTATTGTCATTGCATTCTACCTTTGTTGAACTTACCGAACAACTCACGGAACACTTGCAAAGGATGTTCGAATTGTCTTTCGCATATCCATCCGAGCTTCCCTGCCTCCACAGGTAGTCCCCTTCATCATCCTGGAAGCAGAAGTAGTGGCCATTGCTGTCACCTTTGTATTTACAGATATCTTCAGAACTGCACGAAACTTCCTCCTCCCTAACAATATCACAGAGCTCGCCGGCAGGAGTCAAATAGTAATCTCCACCCGCAACTTGCCATTTATCTCCTGTGCAGACATATTTTGTGCCATTTATCTCCTCTACGCTACATAGGTGATCAGAATCACAGGGTGCCTTCCCGGAACTCGCACACACCACCGTATTGCCAGACCCATCATCAAAAGCATATGTGGCATCCGAACTGCCCACTTCTACCCACTTCCAGTTGCCATCGCTATCGCGGATACACATCACCACAGAAGTGCTATCTTGGGAATCGGTCTTGATGGTGCACGCCCTACCTGAATTGCACTCCACCGGACTTCCGCTTTCGCAGACATACCAGGTGGAACTATCTTCAGAGCTGTATTCGAAAACCCGGGTCCCTATGCCCTCAGTCCATTTCCAACCGTCAGAATAGGTGCAGGTCATTTCCTTGCCATCCTCGTCAATCTGGTGGCACATTTCTCCCTCAGATGAACAGGAAAAAGCTTTACAGGCAGAACTGCAATATGTAGAACCATCTTGACTGAAAGTTTCAGGAAGTTGCTCATCACACTCGCTATCCGCACCACAAGCCTCTTCACATGTCATGTCTTCTGAATCAAGGGGGCACCACGACCCGTCGAAACCCTGAGCTGTTGAACATGCTAGCAAATAATTGTAGTAAACTGAAACATCAGTATCATTGCACTCCAAGAAGTCTCCTGCAGTACCATATTTGCCAAAAATCCAACTCGTCTTAACGGGTGCATCTGTAGCACATTTAACACATAGTTTGTGAGTGACGTCCCAGACACCGATCTTATTGCTGGAGTCGCAATAATCAAACACGCCAGAGTCATAATATACGCAACTCCCGCCTACTGCATCATCAAAAGTGCCACCAAACCGGGCGAACGGACTATATATTCTTACCCACGAGTCACCATATTTATCCCTGCAGGGGTAATCTACATGTTCATCAATCTCGTATGAACCATTATAGACCATACGCTCGGCATTAACATTCTGTGTGTC
>CAYVAH010000010.1:0-14750 GCA_964449215.1 Candidatus Undinarchaeota archaeon
CGGAGGCGGGGGTGGAGGCGGGGGGAACATACACTTGGTGGCCAGGAACATCAGCCTCTCAGGGACTCTTCAGGCAAAGGGTGGGAATGGGGGAGATGGTGGCTTTGATGGATTCCTTTATAGAATCGGTGGTGATGGGGGTGGTGGAGGGTTCATACGGATTGCTGCCGATTACCTTGTTGAAAATTCAGCAACCTTTACGCTCGCGGGTGGTTCTAGTGGTACTGGAGGGTTTGGTGGTTATTCCGGAACTGCAGGATTTTACGACTGGCTGCTGGTCAGGCAAATAAGTCCGTCAAATGGCAGCCAAGTGCCCGCGGGTTACGTGACCTTCAGGTTCAACGCGAGTTCGAGACTGGAGTCCACAGTACCCTGCCAGATTACTCTAAACGGTTTAGTGATTTATTCTAATTCGAGTGTCTATTCGGATGTAATTACGGAACACACTGAAACCTTGTCTTCGGGTACCAAGTACTGGAACGTCACTTGCAACATGACCGCGAACGGCACCGCCCTTCCGACCATATCAATGACCAAGGTCCTCTATGTCACAGGTGGTGACTCGGAACCGCCCACCTACTCCCAGAACTCCACCAACTCCACCACTGCGGGCGAGTTTGTGGAGCACCGCCTCCACTGGGAAGATAGCGGAGGTCTCTCCGGATACGTGTTCAGCTTTGACAACTGCACGGGCAACTTGGTGAATGATTCATGGACTCCATTTGGTGGTGAAAGCTGGTCGAATGTTACCAAGATGACAAATTACACTGTCGGCTGCACAATCCAGTGGTGTGTTTATGCCAACGACACGAGCGGCAACTGGAACGGTTCCTCGTGTGTGAGTCCGTTCTCCTACCAGGCGACGTCTCCTGTGTATATAGCCATCTCTCTTTCTCCTACCTTGCAGTCCGGTGTGCTGTTTGGTTCCTTGGACCCGAATACTGCGAATGCATCCTCGACAAATTGTGTAAATCGCGAGTGCAACATAACAATCTCCTCCGACACGACGGTGAATGTCGATGTGGTTCTGCATGTTGGCAGCTATTTGACCAGATGGAGTGGGTCCGAAACTATCGAGGAACAGTGCTGGAACAGTTCCATTGCAACCCAACCTGCTTCTCCGGCATACAAGGTCCAATTGACCTACGATTATACCAACAAGGTGGCTGCCAATGTGGCTGCCGGTACAAATATTACATTTAACTCCTGGCTCTCAATACCATCAGGTCAGCTGCCCGGCCTCTACAACAACACCATCTATTTCTGCGCCACAGAGACCGGAACGACCAACTGTTAAACCTTAAATACTTCCCCTTCTTGGTTTAATAATGAAATGGGTAGGCAGGGCTCTGCTTCTGGCCTCTTTCGGTCTTTTCGTCCTGCTGTTGTCCCAGTATTCAGTGAAGGCAGCTGCCAGCGATGAGAAGGTAACGACCTCCAACGTTACAGTGAATGTCTATGTTTCGATAAGCCTCACAACAGCCTTCGCCAATGGTGTTGAGTTCGGCAACCTTGACCCCGGAACCGATGACAATCCTTCCACTACATGTGCCGACCTGGGATGCAATATAAGCGTGAGCGGCGACACCAATGTGAATGTGGATATCTTGATGAAGGCGAACGCCAACCTGACCAGATTCCCCGGCACAGAAATGATAGGCTGGTGGAACTACACGTGGAACTCCACTGATGGCACCTATCCATTTGTTCAGCCCGGGTGGGAGCTGAACATAACACAGTATGACAACAGGACTGCCCGCAAGGTTGGTGATAGCGTTGCCCCTGGAGGGGTCCGGAGCTGGCAGGCGTGGCTCGATATACCCCCTGCTCAGACTGCAGGATCCTACAACAACACGCTGTACTTCTGTGCTCACCAGGAAGACTCGACTGACTGCGGATTCTGAAGACTGGAGGCTGGGAGATGAGGACAGTGACATCTGCGGTGGCTTTGGTTGCTCTTATTTTTATCTCTGGTGTTTTTGCCCAGGAAAAATTTGAGGTGGTTCCGGATACCGTGGGCATAGGTCTCCAGAAGAACTTTGATGTGGTGGACTTTTATTCAAGTGACGAGAAGCGCTGTGTCCGGTATGATCTCGGGAATCCCTGGTCCACAAACGTGACGGGGTGGATAGAGGTCGGGGGCGACCTCGAAAGATATTTTGTTGGCAACGAGCCCGAGGAGGTTTTTGTTCCCTCCGGAACCTTCCGGTATAACGCCTCCTGTTGCCTCCTCCCAATATATGCGTGCTTCAAATTCCCCTACGTTCTCAATGACACCTATTTCACTGGCAGGGTCTCCTCCGCTTTCAGGGTCGGTGAGAGCCGCCGGGTTGGAGGGACGGGGTCCGCCACGGGTTCCTCAGTGGCATACACGCTCACGGTCCATATAATGCCCCTCACGGAGCTTGTTTTCAGGGCGGGGGAAACAAAATGTCTCGACATTTACGGGGTTGGCAAGAGGTGCTTTTCGGCACCCTGGGTGGTTCTGTCAGACACCACCGAGAAGGTCAATATTGAAGGTCACGAGGTGATGTTCATTTACAAGAACAACCTGGCGGTTATCCTCCTGGTAGTTGCCTTGGTTGCTGCATTCTATTTCTGGTTCAGGTCGAAGAGAAAAAAGGATTTATGATGATTCACAGGCTCGCTCCCGCACTCCTGGTGGTTTTTTTGTTAGCGGTGGCTCTCCACGCGGCTCCCACACAGACGCTTCCTTCCGACACGAACGCATCAATAAATGACGCCAACAACACGCTTGGGATTTCCCCTGACAATCTCACAGTTTATGCTCCACCAAACGGGCATACTGATGACAGCTTCGAGGTTCTGGCTCTCCTCCCCGGAAACTCCGGGCTGAATGTCACCGTTTCGAGGGAAGGGGACATAGCGGACTGGATTACCTTTGATGGTGCTGGAACAGTCGATTTTTATGTTCAACCCGGGGAGGAGAGAGTTGTGAATTTTACCGTTACGGTCCCTCCTTCGACATCCGGCATGCTTTACCATGCAAATATTACCGTGAATTCCAGCTTTGGTGAGCTGAAAAAACTCAACCTCACGGTGAATGTCACTCAAGGAGTCGGTGCCATAAATGTCACTGTGAAGAGTTCCATCGGGGACCCGATAAGCGGTGCCAGTGTTTTTATCTGGACGCCTCTCAATGTGCTGAAGGATACGGGGACCACCGGAAGCAACGGCACCTACCTCTCGAAGTGGCTTCTTCCCGGGAACTACACTGTTGAGGCGACGGCTGCCGGGTATAACACGAACACGGCAAATGCCACCGTTCACGGGAATCTCAATGTTACGGATGCTGTGGTTGTTTTGGAGCCCACCGGTGCTCCGGTGCTGGAGGTCTCGCCCAGCTCGATTTCGGAATCCGCTTACACGGGGGATCAGGTTACCAAAACACTCATAATAAGCAACACAGGGGACCTTTCGCTCGTCAATGTGTCGCTCAACACTTCTGTTTCCTGGATATCTTTCAGCAAGGGTAAAATGAGCAGCATCCCTGCCTCCGGGAATGAATATGTGACCGTTTACATCGGGCCCCTTGGAGCTGTGGGGACCTACAGCGGTTCAATAACGGTTGCCAGTGAAAATGATGGAAATGAAACCATGCCTGTGAGTTTCGACGTCCGTTCGAGACCGTCAGGGGGTGAGGCTCCTTCCGGGGGCGCTGCCCCGCCTTCAGGGGGGATTCCTCCACCTGTCAGGGAGATTGAGCTTACAGACTTCCCGGAAGGGGCGAACGCCAGTGTCGGGGAGACCAAGCTGATAGGGGTGGGTGTGAAGAACAAAGGTGACGCGACCATTTCGGGAGTTTCCGTCAGCGCTGCCGGTCCATTCGAGGTTAGAGTTTCCCCGGAAACCGCCGGGATACTCCCGGAGCTCACAAAGACCTTCCTTCTGAGCATAGAGGTTCCTGCGGATGCCGAACCGGGGACCTACAGTTTTGTGGTGGTGGCGAGCGGTGGTGGAGTGTCGGACACGAAGACCCTGCACCTGGAGGTCATTCCCCTGAGGGATGAAGGGGTTGAAAAGGCGCTCAGCGGAACTATCCACGAGATGAGGCAGCTGGTGGACCAGCTCTGGGGGGAGGCCGTCCGTCTGGGATTTGAAGGATATGATGTTGAGGGGGTGTTTTCGGTTCTCCAGAATGCCACGAGGAAACTCAACAGTGCTGAAGGGAGTCTGGAGCTTGGCAACTATCCGGCTTCAAGGCTTGAAATTGAGCGTATGAAGGCGCTTGCCGAGGAAGCTGTTAAGGAGATGGCCATGTTGAAGGCTGTAACTGTGGTTGAGCAATCGCCTGTCGCGTACCTTCCGGCGGCCGTTGCCTGTGTGGCTCTTGTTGTGGTTCTCTCCCAGTTTTCGAGGCTCAAGAAGGAGCTGAAGAGACGGGACAAAATTTACACGGCGCTCCTGACGACATTCAACCTGAAAAGACCGGAACCACAGAGGGAGAACCCGCCCGCAGGGCAGTTCGGGAGCCCCCCTGACAGTTATACCAGATAGCTACTGTCGCGCTGTGAGCTCATTTCCAGCTGTAAGGTGAACAGGAGGGCCTCTCTGATGGCGTCCCCGAGTTTTTCCCGGGAGTATTCGTTGAGTTTCTCCAGGCTGCCCTTGTGTCCTGTCTCCACATCGAACAGCCGGGATGGTGCATGATGCACATAGTCGATACAAGCGTCTCTGTCCAGGATTGCCATCCTGGTATAGTCCCCCACCATTTCAATTGCTCTGGCTGGGTCTATCCCTGCCACCCTGGAGGCTTCCACCAGAACGGGAGCCCTGTCAAGGAATTTCTGTCCAATCTTTTCATCCGTCACGCAGATTTTCCTGGTGTACTCCCCGATAAGGGCGAGAGTTTCCTCAGGGCTCCATTCGGTTTCCCTGAACTTCCACAGTATGTCATTGAAGTCTGCTATATAGCTATAACGTAATTCGCCCTCGAGCTTGTTTGCACACTTCCCGACGACCCCCACAACTTCGTTCAGGCTGGCGTTAACCTTCTTGGGTTCCCAGAAGGCGGCCGTTCTGTCAGCCTCTAGTGCATATCTATATGCAGCATGTATGTCCTTCTTGGCGAGCTTGTTCAGATATTTCCCGAAGGTTTTCAGTACTTTGACCGCGTTGGTTCTCCTTTTTGGATGCAGAATTAAAACCTCTGCAGTGCTTTCATAGCACTCACAGACATTTCTGGGGGGTCTTCCTTTGGGAGCCCTTTTTAGGAGCTTCTCCAGGTTTTTTCCCAGCACGTCAAGACCATCGACGACCTCCTTACGGATTCGTGCTTCCCCGAATTTTTTTATGAGGCCGTCGAGAATGGCTCGTGCAGTTTTCCCATAGTCAATGCTTGTTTTCCAGTCTGTTCTGTACAGTCTCTTCTGGTGTTTTGCTGTGGTGTCTATAAACCTCGCGTAGAGATTTGACATTAAAATTGACTACTCGAGGGTTTATAAATCTGGGTGAGACAGGTGGCGTAGTTGCAATACCTGTCAAATGCCCTGTCCATCAGGTCCAAAACACTGGTGTCGCGGCCCTGCAAACTGTGATAAGCTTTGAGCACAATTGTCCTGAACCAGTTACCGGCATCACCCACAAAGGCGTTTACACGGTCCAGGTATTTTCGGTCCACTGAAAGTTCCTTTATCTCTTCTATTTTGTCCTCCGGAACCCCCATTTCATGGAGCCTTTTCTCAAGCATTTTACTGTATCGCTCGACGTCCTCCATGAATTCGGACGTGTAAGGCAGTTTTATGTGGCTAATGCGCCCCCTGTTTTTTAAGATTTATCGCGAAGCAACCTTCTCAAAAAGGTTGAGGGTTCTGCATACCCCTAGTGCTGTCGGACTCCAAAAGGTATTCCATCAACGAATTCAGTTTTCGTCAACCTTTTGTAGCAAGCCGAAGGCGCAGCGTAACAAAAGGTTGCAGCCGGCGGGATTTGAACCCGCGCTGTCAGCTTGGAAGGCTGATGTCCTGGCCAGACTAGACGACGGCTGCTACCATCATTTCGCTTTTCACCTTAATAAATGTTTTAATCACCCGACCCTGTGGTTGAGATGCTGAAAGTGGAGACCTGGCTTGTTTATGCTGTGGCTACGCTGCTGCTCTGGGGTATCAGCGGTTTCATGTCCAAACTGGCCGTGGGTTATATGAGCCCGAACAGGGTTCTGGGCTACCAGGTTTTGGGAGCCTTGTTGACCGGGGTGCTGCTATTCCCCTCCCTGGAACTGAAGTTTGAGTTCGGCAAAGGGGCATTTTTTGGCATTCTCTTGGGAGTCTCGGCAATACTCGGCAGCCTGTTCTTCCTGCTTTCGGTGGAGCTGGGCAAAGTTTCGGTTGTGACTATGGTGAGTGCCCTGTATCCCCTCGTCACGATTCTGCTCGCATTTTTCTTTCTCAAGGAGCCCATAACCCTGAAGCAGGGCATGGGCATGATTCTGGCGCTGATAGCGATGGCACTCCTCTCCTCATAGCTCCGGAACGCTTTTTTATTTTCTGTGCGAAGCCTTAAGTGGTTCTCGAGACTGATCTGGAGCGCGGACTGAGCAACAACGAGGCAAAGCTCCGTCTCGAAAAATACGGTCCAAATGAGGTGGTGGAGCGGGAGCGGGTGTCTGCCCTGCGCCTGCTGCTCGGCCAGTTCGAGGACCCCATAGTTCTGATATTCATAGCCTCCGCTGCCATGTCCGCTTTCCTCGGTGAGGTTCTCGACTTTGCCGTGATAAGCGCAATAACGCTTTTCATAGTCCTTCTCGGTTTCTTTCAGGAATACAAGGCTGAAGAAGCTCTTGAAAAGCTCAAGGCTTTGATAGTGCCGACAGCCAAGGTTCTGAGAAGCGGGAAGTTACGGGAGCTGCCAATCGAGGTTCTGGTTCCGGGGGATATAGTGGTGCTTGAACCGGGGGATATGGTGCCTGCCGATTGCAGGATTGTGAAGGCAAACAACTTTGCGGTGGACGAGTCCATGCTCACCGGGGAAAGCCAGTCGGTGCACAAGAAGGAAGGAGACGAGGTTTACAGGGGCACAATAGCTGTCCGGGGAAATGCCAAGGTCGAGGTTGTTGCCACCGGTTCCGACACAAAGTTCGGGAAGATAGCCGAGCTTCTTGAAGGCGAGACGGAGAGCAGCATACAGAAGAAAGCAGAGCAGCTGGCTTCCATAATAACTAGGCTCGTGATTTACGCCAGCGTTTTGATTGCTGCTGTGGGATTTTTTCAGGGGGCATCCATCACGTCCATAGTGTCTGTGGCGATAGCGACAGCTATTGCGGGGATACCCGAAGCGCTGCCACTCACGACCACCATAGTCCTGGCCATTGGAGTTTACAGGATGGTTAAAAAAAGGGCCATAGTGAGGAGGCTCTCTGCCGTGGAGGAGCTTGGCACCGTCACGGTGATTTGCACCGATAAGACGGGAACCCTGACCAAGAACGAAATGACCGTGGAGCGCATCTTTGTGGGGGGGAAGGATTTTGAGGTGACCGGCAAGGGCTACTCCGATGAGGGCAGAATACTCCACGAGGGCAAGGAAGTGTCTGATCCCGAGCTGGAGCGGCTTTTGGTGTCAGCCACCCTCTGCAGCAATGCCGACCTCATAGAAAAGGAGCGCGGGTATGATGTGGTCGGGGACCCGACTGAAATTGCCCTGCTGGTGGCTGCCCGGAAGTACGGGTTGAATGAAGATATAGTCCGCAACAGGTACCCGAGGGTGGCGGAGCAGCCTTTCTCTTCCGAGAAGAAGTTCATGGTAACGGAGCACCGGAACGGGGGGCGCTTCCGTGTTTTGAAAGGGGCGCCGGAGGTGGTGTTCGGCAAATGTGCCAGGGTTCTGGTGGCGGGCAAGCACCAGAAATTTGCCCGTAAGTGGAAGGGCATCTACAGGCGGAAGGTTGAGGAGATGGCGCGGGAAGGGCTGCGTGTCATAGCTGTGGCCGTCTCGCGCGGAAAGGACTGGTCGCTCCTTGGGCTCTTTGGAATGGAGGACCCCCCCAGACCCGGTGTGGAAAAGGCTGTCAGGCTTGCGCACCAGGCAGGCATAAAGGTCTATATGGTCACGGGAGATAACCCCATAACCGCCGAGTCCATTGGCAAGAAGATTGGGCTGGATGGTGGTGTGGTCGTTGGAAAGGACATAAGGGGGCTCGATGACAAGGAACTCCTGGGTGTGCTTGACAGGGTCAGGATACTTGCGCGGATCGACCCTGAAGACAAGCTGCGGATAGTGCGATTGCTCCGGAAGCGGGGCGAGGTTGTTGCCATGACCGGGGACGGGGTGAATGATGCCCCGGCTTTGAAGGAGGCGGATGTGGGTGTGGCAATGGGCGAGCGGGGCACCGAGGTTGCCAAGGGTGCTTCAGATGTGGTGCTGGCAGATGATAATTTTGTCACAATAGTGAATGCCATTGAGATGGGGCGTGGCATATATGAAAATATCCGAAAATTCACGGCCTTCCTGCTGAGCTGGAATATTGGCGTTACGGCGATGATACTGCTGAGTGTGGCCCTCTTCGGCATGGGAGAGGTGATTCTTCTCCCATTACAGATACTTCTGCTTAACGTGGTTCTGGAGGACCTGCCTGCCATAGCGCTGGGCCTTGACCCCATATCCAGGGGCGTGATGAGCCGACCTCCCCGCGACCCTTCACAGCCCTTCATAACCGGGGATATGTGGTTCGCCATCCTGGGACTGGGTGGCTATATGGCGCTGGTCAGCACTGCGGTTTTCCTTTTCAACGCCGCTCACCTCCCAACGGCACGCACCGTGGCTTTCCTGACTTTTGCGGCCTTTGTGGTGTTCAATGCCCTGAATTTCCGCTCCCTCGAGCTATCGACATTCAGAACGGCCCTCCGGAAGAATTTCCTGCTTTTGCTGGCGGTTCTGGCCTCCACGGCAATAACCCTGCTCTCCATCTACACTCCCGCTGGTGTTGATGTGTTCAAATTTGAGCCTGTTTGCGCCACGAACTGGTTTGTTGCGCTCGGGCTCGCTTCGACCATACTGGTGGCAGGGGAGCTTCTAAAACGCAGCATTTATCGTAGCAAAGCATAATTATCAGGGAGGGCGTTTTTATAGTATGAAACTCCAGGTCTTTCTGGCACTGTTTTTGTTGACGGTATCCGCGTTTGCTGATGAAGCCAACGTGGTGGGCCCCGGCGTCACCGGGGAAGCCAAGAGTGGGATGATTACTGTCACGTCCGGCATGGCGGGTGAAGTTGATGTGGTGGCTCCCGAGGAGGTTCCACCCGAAGAACTTATTGTTCAGGAACCTCCGCCTGAAGAGATTGCCCCTCCCGGGGGTGAAGTGGTCACCGCTGGTGAGAATCAATATGGCTCCTGCGAAATTGAAAAAGAAGTTGAGGGAGACTTGATTACTGTTACTGCTACTTGTGAGCTTTCCTTGCCAACCCCCTGCCACACCGTAAATTATGGCTGGGTTCCCGGGAAGGACGAAGGGGAGTTCGTGTTTTCGGTTCAGATAAAGGAGAGGCCCGGTGTGTGTGCAGAGGTGCTCCAAAGGACGACTGTTGAAAACAGCATGACTTTCAATTACAGGGAGGGAATGAAGTTTGACTACAAGATAAATTACATTCCCGTTGCGAGGGTCTCTCCTGTTCCAGTGCCAGTCTCAACCGAAGTGGTTGGTGGGGTCGATGAGAGGTGTGAGAGAGCCAAAGCGGCACTTCTCAGTGCCATTGAAAGGCTGGAAGCCCAGATAGGGATGGCCGAGCAGCGGGGTGACTCCCTGGAGCTCGGCAAGTTGAAGCGGTTGCTCCTTGAGAAGAAGCATGAGCTTGAGAACCTTGAGTGCGCCCGGAATGTGGTGCAGAAAGAACTCCCGCCTGCGGCAATTTGTGTGAAGGAGCGCCTGGAGCTGGAGAGCGATTTGAGGCGTCTGTACCTCGCCTTGCATAAAGCCAAGGAAGAAGGGGATGAGGAGACTGCCGGAATTCTTGAGGATAAGATAAAGGCTATCAAGGAACAGCTGGAAGAGCTCCCCACGGTGGTCAGGTGTGCCCAGGCTACCGGTGAGCTCCGGGCTGAAACCACTGTTACCACGGCAAGGGAGGAGAAGCTCCAGGAATATGCCGCCCGCCTCAGGAAGTTTGACCTGGCGGTGAGGCTTTTCAATCCGTGCGACAAGGTTTCTCATATAGATGAGGAAATAAAGGAACTTGAGCAGGAGCTGGAGCTTTCTACGGGTGAGGAGGCGGAGGCCATAAAGGAAAAGATAGGTGCTCTGGTGGATGTCAAGGATGCAATGATGGAGGCCTGCACTGAGCTCAAGGAAAACAGCGTCTGCGGGGATGCTCTGCGGCTCAGGGCGATGCTTGAAAGGTTGAAGGACAGTGTTGAGTCCGGTGAGATCAGTGCGGTTCGGGCCAGGATGCAGGCCAAGGAACTGCTGGAAAAGTTTGATCACGTTGAAAAGCTCTGTCTGAACAATGTAAAGACCATGATGGACAGCCACCCGTGCATGGCCGCGCGCGCTCTGGAGGTCCAGCTTGACAGGCTCTCCGCTGCTGGAAAAGCCACCGATGTGCTGGGTGACCTCTACGAGAAGGTGGAGGAATACAGGGAAGCCTGCCTGGAGGGAGGGAACTTCACCAGGGTCAGGGAGAGGGTCAGGGAAGAGATGGGGGGACCCGGGCCTGTGAGTGAAAGGGCCAGCGATGTTGCCAAGCTTGTTGGCGAGCTGGAACTGAGGAAGCACCTGGTGCTGATGGATGAAAGCCTTTCCAGTGAAGAAAAGACCCAGAAGATCGGGGAGCTGGAGAGAGAGAAGCTTTCACTGATAAAGGAGGCGGTGTCCAGGCTGAAGAGGGCGAAGATTTCAGGTGCTCTGAGGGTTCGCTTTGCCCCGAGGAAGATGGAAATTGAAGGCGAGGGGATAGATACGGATGCAACCCTCGAACTTCCGACCACTGGTAATGACACCATAGAGGTCAGTGTTGGTGACCAGGAAGTGGAGCTGAAGGCAAAGAAGGCGAGGGTCAGGGCCAGGCTGCAGCTGGACTTCGAGAACGGGATGCTGAAGGTCCGTGGCAAGGCAATAAAGCTCCCGGACGAAGTGATGGAGCGGATAAGGGCAGAGATGGGCGATGTGGAGCTGAAGGAAGAGGAAGGGCGCCCTGTCTATGAGGGCAACGCCACGAAGGAGTTCAGGCTCTTTGCCATACTCCCGATAAAGGCCAAGGTGAGGTTCAGGGCGGATGCCGAAGCCGGACACCTTCTGGAAATGGAGAAGCCTTGGTGGACTGTCCTGGCCGTCGAGTGACGGTCGGGAATCTTTTTATTCCGTTTTCTTGATTCTGTTGGTGATTGAGGAGTTCGAGAAGAAGGGCTACAGGTTCCACGGGACTGGTGCTGTTGAGATATGCAGGTGGACCAAGAATGCCCTGCTTGGTCGGGGGGTTTGCTACAAGCAGAAATTCTACGGCGTGCCTGCGCACAGGTGTATGGAGTTCTCACCCTCGGCACTCTGGTGCAACAACAACTGTGTGTATTGCTGGAGGCCCGAGGAGCTGATGGTCCCTGCCCGGGGTGTGAGATGGACGGATCCTGTGGAGATGGTCGAAGCTCTGGTGAGAAAGCGGCGCTCTCTTCTGACGGGTTTTAAGGGAAACCCCCGGGCTGACAAGCGGCTGCTGGAGGAAGCCATGGAGCCCTCACACTTCGCCATAAGCCTGAGTGGTGAACCTACCGCCTACCCCCATCTATCGGAACTCATAGCCTACCTGAAATCCCGTCCGGGGCATTTCTCCACCTTCCTGGTCACGAATGGACAGTATCCCTTTACCCTGGAGTCCCTTAAGGTGCTCCCGACGCAGCTGTATCTGAGTCTCACCGCCCCGAATCCCGACCTTTATCGCCGTGTGTCGGTCCCCACGGAAAAGGACGCCTGGGAGCGCCTGCTCCACAGCTGCGACTTCCTCGCCCGCGCGGACACCAGAACGGTTGCCCGCATCACTCCGATAAAGGGATTGAACATGACGGATGTGGAAGGCTGGCGTGCCCTTGTGGAGCGGTGCAATTCCCATTTTGTCGAGTTCAAAGGCTACTCCTGGATAGGTTTCAGCCAGCACAGGTTGAAGCTCGAGAATGTGCCTTCGCTGGAGGAGGTCAGGGAATTCGCCACCCGTGTCATGTCCGGGCTTCCCTTCAGCTATATGGACGAGGATAAGAAGAGCAGGGTTGTTGTGTTCAAGAATCAGAGGCGGGAGGCGGAAAGAGTTATAAAACAGTAATATGGTGTATTACTGTGCCCAAAGCAATAGTCCTTGTGGGGGGTGTGGGCTCGAGGCTCTGGCCGTTGAGCAGGGAAGCCTACCCCAAGCAGTTTGTGAAGCTCTTCAATGGCAGGAGCCTTTTTCAGAAAACCGTGGAAAGGCTTGAGCCAGTATTTGGCATGGAGAACATCCTTTTCTCCGCAGCTGCTAAATACCGGTTCATAATTCAGAATCAGTTGAAGGAGATGGGGGTCGAGGCCAGCAAGGAGCAGGTGGTGGTTGAACCCGAGGGGAAAGACACGCTTCCCGCAATTCTCCTGACGGTCCGCTATGGAGGGAAGGGAGAATACAGTGTTTTTCCAAGCGACCACCTGATCGCTGATCAAGACCGGTTCAGGGAAAGCCTGAAAGCTTCCTGGGAGCTGACCAACCGCTATCTTGTTTCTCTTGGCATAGTCCCTTCTCACCCTCATACGGGTTACGGGTATATCAAGCCGGGGAGGCCTGTGGGGAGGGGCTTTGAGGTTGAAAGGTTTGAAGAGAAGCCCAGTCGTGAGAAAGCGGAGCGATATGTCAGGGACGGATACTTCTGGAATGGAGGGATAGTTTCGTTCAGGTCCAGGAACCTGCTGAAGGAAGTGAAAAAGCACTCGCCGGAGCACCTTTCCGTGTATGAGGACGGGGAAACCGCCTACAGGTGTGTGGATGGGATCTGTATCTCGAGGGGTGTGTTCGAAAGGACTTCGCGTGCCGCGGTGGTTCCCCTGAACTCCTACTGGAATGACCTTGGGAGCTTCTCGGCGTTTTTTGAGGTCATGAAGGATAACGGGAACAATCTGGTTACGAATACGGAGGTTCTTGATATGGGAGCCAGGGAAAGTCTTGTGTTGAGCGAGGAGGAAAAGCTCGTGGGTCTGGTTGATGTTTCGGACCTTGTGGTGGTGGATACCCGTGATGCCCTGCTCATAGGTTCGAAGGACAGCTGCCAGAAGGTGAAGGAGCTGTTCAGGTTCCTGCAGAAAAGAGGGGACCAGAGGGCAAAGCAGCACACCACTGTCTATCGCCCCTGGGGGTTTTTCACCTTTCTTGAAGATGGTGGAAAATACAAGGTGAAAAAGGTCGTGCTGTATCCCGGTAAGAGGATGACACGTCACTGTCACTACAACAGGAGTGAGCACTGGGTTGTTGCCAAGGGGACCGCGCAGGTGGAACTGGACGGCAAAAGTTTCATTATAGGTTCCGGAGAGTCCACCTACGTTCCCCGTGGCGCACCCCACAAAATAGCGAATCCCGGGAAGATTCCGCTGGAGCTTCTTGAGGTTCAGATCGGAGATTACCTCTCGGAGGATGACGTGGAGCGGGTAGGGGAGGATGGTGTGGAGGAACTATAAACTCTTCAGCACCATCTTCGCGAACACATGCGGCGGCACGGCCCCTTCGAAGCTCTGCCCGTCGTTTATTACAACCTTGGGAACGGACATGACCCCGTACTTGCGGGAGAGCTCGGGGAACTCCATGGCTTCAATCATTGTGCTGGTTATGTTCTTGTTTTCTATGGCGAACTGATGGGCCGTGGCGACTGCTGATGGGCAGTATGGGCACATCGGCGTCACGAAGACCTTGAGGTCCACTGGCTTGTTTATGCCTGCCACGAGTTTCTTCACTTCGGCGGTCAGCCCGGTTTCTCCGTTGGAGACCATGGCTATTGTGTCTATGAATGTCCGGAACTCATGTCCGCTGGGGAGTCCGGCGAACCGCACCCTTGGATTTTCCTCAAATACCACCATGGGTGCCCCATTGACTCCAAGCTTTTTTGCTTCGGGGGACTTGACGTCAAGGACCCGAAGTTCAAGCTTTCCCAGCTCTGTCAGTTCCTCAAGAAGTTCCTTCTCTGCCGGGCAGAACTCACACCCATCCGCAGTGAAGAAGAAGAGAGTGAGCTTTTTTTTCATATCCTCAAGCAACTTTCTGATTATTCCCTTCTGTTTTTCCTCGAGCATGGACTTAGCACAGTTAAGAATTTATAACTCTTGACTGTAAGGTTTTTATGAAGGTCAGTGTTTCGGAGGAATGCATAGGTTGCGGTGCCTGTGTTGCCGTGGCCCCGGACATTTTTGAGCTCAACATGGAGACCATGAAGAGTCATGTGAAGAAGCAGCCAAGGGGGAGTGAGGAGGAGGAACTGGCCAAGCAGGCTTCCGAGGCCTGTCCCGTGGGGGCCATAAAGCTCAAATGAATTCCTTCAGCTTTTCGATTGCCCTTACCAGCATCCCTTTGTTTTCTGGATTCCTGAGCACAGCTGCCGGGTGAATTGCCGGAATCACCGTGACTTCTCCAAGTATGGTTACCACTTTTCTCTCCACTCCGTTTTCCTTGAACATGCCTGACCATGGGAGCCCATATTTCCTGGCTATGGTTTCCCCTGCAACCGCACCCAGGGGGACGATGACCCTCGGTCCGATGCTTTCGAGCTGCATGTTCAGGTAGGGGATGCATGCCTCCATCTCTTCC
>CAYVAH010000010.1:14850-22841 GCA_964449215.1 Candidatus Undinarchaeota archaeon
TCCCTTCCGGTGGGAGCTTAAAAACTTTTGACACCGGCAAGAACAGGCAACATCTTAAAAACTGCGAGCCCTCTGGTTTATGTGAAAATACTGAGATACGATGGGACGACTGCAATCGTTGAAGTTTACCTTGCCCCCGGGGTGGTCTCCAGGGATATGCTGCCCCGGATAGTTGAGAGGTTCGAGCTTATGCTGGCAGAGTCGGATACCAACATGTTCTTGAAGAGGGTTTATCGCAAGAGGGACTATTACGCGTTGATTGCCATAGAGAGCAGAAATTTCAAGGAAGTGACCGCCGCCGCTTCTTCGGTGGAAAGCCGGACAAAGAGGGTGGCTTCGCAGATGAAGAGCTCCCTGAATTCCGCTATAAACCGGCTGGGATAAGAAACTGAAGGATTATTGTTGAGCCGAAGAGAAGCGTCCAGAGCCCGGGTTTCCAGGCAAGTATCTTGTGTCCATCCAGTGGCGGGAAGGGGAGGAGATTGAACATGGCGAGCTGGAGGTTTATTCTTGTGCCTATGGCCATGAAGGGAAGCGCCGTTGAGAGGAGGGCAAAGACCAGCGCCATGACTATGTTGGTTACCGGTCCTGCTGCGGAGACCTTGCCATAATCTTCCAGGGTGGCGAATGGTTTTGCCCACAGGGTTGCTCCAGGTGCTATGAATACAGGTCCGCCGACGATTCTCATTATCACGGCAAAAATCAGGCCTTCTGTCCACATACGGAACTCGCTCCACGCTCCGAGACTCTGGGCGGTGAGTTTGTGTGCCAGTTCATGCACCGCGAAGCCCAGCCCGACGAACACGAAATACACGCCGAAGACGAGCCACCACGCCCCACCCACAGGGGGATACACGAATATGAAGGTTATGACCAGGGCTGATATGAAAAGTTCCTTCAGCTCTTCCTTCCCGAAACTTATGCGGTGCACCTGCTTAAAAATCCCGGCAGGTTTAATTATTTATGGGTGTTCGCTGGCTTTCCCGGAAAGAGTTCCTTGAAAAGGTTGACAAGATGCAGGGTATCCTTGTGGTGATTCCGGGGGAAGGGGAGGAGCTGGAGAGGACTGCATCCAGTATGGAAAAATTTCTCAGGAGGGTGAATGAGGAAATGCTCAACGAGGGTTTCATATTTTCCCTGGAGCTCTCGGGGGGTGTTGGGGAGGGAAAACTGCCCGTTTTTTTCATAAAAGAGTCCGATTTCGGCGGGGAGGAAAGGGGTCTGATACGTGTGGTTCCCCTCGGGTGTCAGTCCGGTCAGGTTATGGCCGGAAAGCGCGGACTCGAGGGTGTGAACTCCCTCAACAAAACTCTGGTGAAGCATCTCGCCTGGCAGGTATGGGCCGTTATGAGCGGTCATCTTGAAGAATATGAGCAGTCCAGAGAAGAGCTGGGAATCTAGGGCAAAAACTCCTTCGCGTTGATCTTCTCAGGGAGATAGGTCTCGCTGACGAACTTCAGGTGTTTCTGTGCCAGAGCCTCCTGCTCTGCTTTTATTTTTTTCTTTATCATCATCTTTATCTCGTTTTCCCAGGCCTTGTGCTTGAACCACGGGTACTTCAGCAGGTCGTGGGCGCGCTTGATGTCCACATCCTTGGCCCTGATTATGGCATTCTCCAGCCCGTAGTGAAATATGTCACTTATGGTCAAGCCGATGAACTTGGCTCTGGGCGTTCCGAGCTTACCCGAGACGTGGGCAAGGTTCATGCTTCCTATCTTTATCACGCTGTAAATGTACCACCCGTAGGGGTCACTATCTGTGAACACATAGACCGGCAGCTTGTATTCCGAGTTGAGCCGGTGTATGAGGCGGCGGATTCCGCGGGCGGCCTGCCCCTGTGTTCCGACCAGTATGCAGTTGTGTTTCTTCCAGAACTTGTCCTCGTGCAGGCGGTCAAAGGTGGCGTTCTTCTCGACGACCAGCACATAGTCCGCTTCAATGTTGACAAACTTCATGTCCTCAACATTCCCCGGGATTGCCCAGCCCCCACTACCGAGCTTGCTCCAGTCTATTTCGTCGCCCCTGTCCTCTATCACCACCTGCCCCGCTGCAACACCCCGCCTGTCTGCGTTTATGTGCAGCTCATCGCGGAGGATGTCCAGGGTGACTTCCAGGTCCACAAAAGTGGCGTCGCTTTCCTTCTGCTCGTCGAAGGTATTCTCCTTGCTGTTCGGTATTGTGTGTTTCAGGCTGTAGAATGACTCCCTGAGGCTCGCATGGATGTTTTCAGCAAGCAGTTCCTTCACGAATGCCGCCACCAGTAGAGTCTGCATGAACTTTCTGGCATGGGAAACGTTGATGAAATAACGCTTTGACATGCGGTCTCCGAGACTCAAAAGCCCCATTTCCTGGTCCCAGACTATGTTGGAGCTTCCCCTGACCGGTATTTCGATGAAGGGGTTTTCTCCTTTCGCTATTGCGTCCAGCACCTGCTCACTGAGCTTTTCTATCTTTCTTTTCGCGTCTTCTCTTTCCACCACACAGGAATCAGCCCTGAACTTTTAAAAAACTATTTTATTCACTGCCGCATATTCTGGTATGAAACTTTCCGATTCACTTTCTCTGCTCTCCAGGTATGGAATCCCCACCTCCGGGAAACCTGTGGTCCTGAGTGAAGCCCTGGAGCTGCCGCGTCCTCTCGTGCTGAAGGCGGACACGGAGGGACACAAGACAGAGGAGGGTATGGTATTTCTCGGGCTGAAAGATGATGAGGAGGTGAAGGCGGCCTACGGGAAAATCTCGAAGAAGTATGGGGTGTTTGCCCAGCCCGTTGTGAAGGGGTTTGAGTTTGCTGCGGGTGCGGTGGACGATCCCTGCTTCGGCAAGGTTGTTATGTTCGGGCTTGGGGGGGTTTATGCTGAGCTGTTCCGTGATGTGTCCTTCCGTGCCACACCCCTGACTGAGAGGGACGCCAGAGAGATGGTTGACGAGCTTCAGTCTTCCCGCCTGTTTCGGGAATTCAGGGGGAAAAAGCTCAGCAGGTCTGCCGTGGTTGATGTGCTCCTCAAACTTTCCAGGCTCTGCGAGAGTGTTGACTTCAAGGAGATTGACATAAACCCCCTGATGGTTGACACTCGCAGGGCTCTGGCGGTTGATGCGAGGGTGATACTGTGATAGTGGTGTTTGACCTTGACGGGACGCTGGTGGACGCTTCGAGGCTTCACGCCAAGATTCTTTCCGAGATCATTGGTGTGGATGTTCGTCCTGAGGATGTGTATTCTTCGAGTTCCCTGGGTTTTCTCGTGATGAAGAACCTTCCGAAAGGGAAGTGGAGCTCAATAAAGGACATCACCCGGCAGCACGAAGCCGCTATGCTGGAAAATGTCAGGCTGGTCGAGCCGATGCAGGGCGTGTACAAGATGTTACAGAAACTGAGGTGCAAAAAGGCGATTTTCACCTCGGCGAGCAGGCGTCTGACAGATGCCATTATGGAGCACTGCAACCTGAGGGGATATTTTGACATGGTGGTGACTAAGGATGATGTTGGGAGGACCAAGCCCGACCCGGAGGGGTTGATAGTGATATCCGACGAGCTTGACGATACCCGGATGGTCATGGTTGGGAACGGGGAGCGTGACCTCCTCGCGGCCAAGAAGTTCGGCATTCCATTTGTGCTTTTTTCTCCCTCCGGGAAGAGGATTTCCACAGCCGACTACGTGGTTTCCAGCTTGGAGGATGTCCCCGGGCTCCTGGACAGCTTGAGCTGAAAACGTTTTTAAATCCCATCCACAAGGCTGAATAATGGGCTACTTGAAATATCTCAGGCTCCCGGAGGACAAGGGTCGGCTCGTGCTCTGGAGGCGTGAGCCGGTGGTTCACCGGATTGACCGTCCAACGCGGCCGGACAGGGCACGTGCCCTCGGTTACAAGGCCAAGCAGGGATTTGTTGTGGTCCGTGTGAGGGTCCTTCGGGGTGGGCGAACCAGGCCCAGATTTAAGCGCGGCAGGAAGCCAAGCAAGATGGGTATGCTCAAATACTACCCAAAGAAGAGCCTCCAGTGGATTGCCGAGGAGAAGGCCGCCCGGAGGTTCAGCAATCTCGAGGTTTTGAACAGCTACTGGGTGGGCGAAGATGGTGTTCACACCTGGTTTGAGGTCATTCTTGTGGACCCGGCTCACCCTGCTATGCTCAGACACGCCCCCTGGCTGGCTATGAAGCCGAATAAGAGGAGGGTCTTTAGGGGGTTGACCTCTGCCGGAAAGAAGAGCAGGGGGCTGAAAAGGGGACACAAGAAGAGCCATCCCAGTGTCCGATCTCACGGCAAGAGGGGCAAGTGATTGTGATTTCTTCCATAGAGGTCAGGTTTGTTTCGCATGCCACCGAAGACGAGCGCCGGCTTAAGGTGGCTGCTGAGGGGCTCTTTGGGGTCCTCTTTACAGTTGAGGTGCTTGAGGGCCACTGGGGGAACCCGATTCATGTTTTCACAGCCCGGCTCGAGGGTCCGCAGGCGGAGCAGCTGCTTCGCAGGCTGGCCGCTTCCGTCCCGGTAAGGGACTTTGATGTTCGCTGCGAGGGCAGCCGCTTTTACCTCCGTGTCAGCAAATCCGCCCTCCTGCGTGGTGAGCTGGTTCCGGGTGAGGACGTCCAGCTGAAGGTGAAATTCCCCCGGAAGGTTGATGCGGGATATCTGCGCCGGTTCTGGAAAGTTTAAATCTGTGGAGCCCCCCACTTTCTTATGAAGGTTGACTTTCATGTGCATACCTCTGTGGGAGGCGGGAAAAACACACCGGCGGAAATGGCGGCTGTGGCCAAGAAGCGTGGACTTGATGCAATTGCGATAACGGACACCGGCACCCTGAAGGGATGGGAGCACTTCCACCCCCAGTCTTTTGTGATAATTCCTGGGGTTGAACTGGAGCTGGAGGAAGGGAGGGTCTTGGTTTACGGAGTCACAAAGGTTCCGGCTCACAGGACGGTGGAGGGTCTGCTGAAATGGGTGAAGGAGGGGGGTTACCTGGCGGTTCCCGTGCTCGAGGGTCCGATCCCGGACTGGGCGATGCAGTTTGAGGTTGTTGAGGCCATAAACGCCAGCGCTCCACCCTGGGTCTGCAAGGCTGCGGTGAAGAGGTGCACCTCGACCGGGAAGAAGTTTCTCTGCAACAGTGGTGCTCGCTCCGTTTCACAGCTGGGCAAGTTTTACAACAATGTTGATGCCGAAGGGGACTGGGAAGACATTATCAAGGCCGTGAAGAAGGGCAGGTTTGATCCACGCCTCAAGTTCCCGGGTCTCAGGGACCTTATCCGCTCAAGGTTTTAAATCCCCCTGCCTGAAGAGACCATGATTACGGTCCTCCGCTACGGTCACAGGGGTTTGAGGGACAAGAGGACGAGCTCCCATCTGGGGCTGGTGGCCCGTGCTTTTGGTGCCGACCTGCTCGTGATGACAGTAGATGATGAAAAGGTTCGTTCCACGCTTGAGGATGTTGTGAAGAACTGGGGTGGTGCCTTCCGCGTTGAGGTGAAGAGGAACTGGCGTAAGTTCCTGCGCGATTTCAAGGGTGTGCGTGTCCACCTGACAATGTATGGCCTGCCCCTCGATGATGTGATTGGGGAGATTCGTTCCCAGGTTAAGGGGAAGGACCTGCTCATTTTCGTGGGTGCTGAAAAGGTTCCCCCGGAGGTTTATGAGCTCTGCGAGTGGAACGTGGCTGTGGGGAACCAGCCTCACAGCGAGATTGCCGCCCTGGCAGTTTTCCTGGACAGGTTTTTTCAAGGTGAGGAGCTTTCCCGCCGCTTCGAAGGTGCCCGGATGGAAATAGTGCCGCAGGAAAGGGGCAAGAAAATCAACACTTATTAATCTCTGCTTTTAGGCGTGAGGTGTTCATAGATGTCTATGCCGGTGATCCCTCTGATGAGAAAAGGCGGGTAGCGGATAAGCTCGGTATCAGGATAGCCCCCGGGCATTACTCACTCCTTGTTTCCAGGGACCGGAGGAGGGTGAGAAGGGAGCGCAGGTCCACAGATTTTGTTGCAGCCAGGCCAAAAAACAAGCAGGAGATGAACTCCCTCCTCACGGACACCCACTACGATTTCATGATAGTTGAGTTCTCTTTGGGGAAGCGCAATATCCGCATGGCCAAGAGGTATGAGACGGCCATTGCCATCCCGGTTTCACCTGCTTTTTCTCTGAAGGTCTCTGATCTGGCAAGGGTGCGCAGGAACATGATGCTGGTCCAGGAACTTGGTGGAACCCTGCTTATCTGCTCCGGTGCTGGGGATGCCTCGCAGCTTCGCGGTGGCAGGGAACTCGCTGCTGTGGGGATTTTGCTGGGGCTCCGTCCCGACTATGCCACGCGTGCGGTGAAGCATGTGCCCGCGGCGATACTGGAGCGCAATCGCCGTCGCGCCAAACAGGAGGTCTGGGGGGTGGAAGGGTGAGATACATGCTTGTGGAATGGCTGGGTAAAAAACCCGCTGATAGGGAGGTCCTTTCCCATCTTTTCCAGCTCCTCGGAAAGCTGGGGATTGTGGAGTCAAAGCTACGTGTGCAGGGAGATGTGGTGGCCTGTGAAAACGCCTGGCTGGACAAGGTTCGCGGTGCTCTCGCTTTGCGCTGGCAGTTCCGTGTGAAGAAGCTGACCGGGACTAAGAAGGGTTTGAGAGCCTAATCCCAGTTTACAATCCCCATTATTTTGAGTCTGCCATCCCTGTTTAGCAGGTGGGTAACCCCTCCACAGCTTATCTGCAGGGACCTCTTAAAGCTGCTGAAATTATCCCCTTCTTTGAGTATCTTTGAGAGAACGGCATAAATCACGCCTTGATGGGTGACACAGGCACAGTCATTGTCCAGGGATTTTATGAAGTCGATGGCCCGCTCTCCAACTTGTTCATAGCTCTCCCCTCCGGGATGAACAAATCGCCATTTGTCGCTTTCTCTTAACCTCCACTTTTCGGGGTGTCTTTTTGCCATTTCTTTTTCGAGTTTTCCATCCCACTCTCCAAAATCTATCTCTTTGAGGCTTTCTGCTTGAATTATTTTCAGACCTAATTTTTTGGAAATCAGGTTTGCGGTTTCTAGGGTTCTCTTGAGCGGACTCACATAAACCACTGTTGGCCTGTTGCCCAGATATCCTGCAATTTTGTCAATTTTCCAGGTGTCATCGCCGGCCAGATCCGGGTCGCTTCTTGAGCCAAGATACACACCAGGATTGGGGGCTGTTAGATGTCTTACCAGAAATATGTGTAGCATGCCGTGGAAACACGCGGGGAATTAAATCCTTATCCCATAAATGGGATGACTGCGTCATATATGTCCTTTGAAACATACTTTTTCTCTTTGGGGAGCTTGATGATGTAGACGCGGGGGAACTCGGTTAGGGAAGCAAGGGTTCTCTTCAGACGTTCTGCCTTTTCTTTTCTGTCAATCTCCCAAAATGTTGCAGTGTTGTAGTCCGGGTTGATTTCCAGGAGCTTTCTCAAAAATCCCGGCTCGTTGATCCTTTCAATACTTGTTCTTTTGGTGTCAGAACGGGTCAGGTAAAACACATTTTTTAGCGGTCTTGCTTCCTTCGTCGAGAATGCTTGCTTATCAACCACATATTTTGTTGCCAGGGGGAACAGTAGTTCTCTTGCCTTGTGGCGGTCCCCTTGCTTGTAGTGTTCTCCTCTCATCATCCTGAAGAGGTGTCTCGCCAGGTCCCACTGGAATTCGCTCAACTGCCCCTTTGGCGGTATCATGACGATTCTGCCTTCTTTCAACCCCATATAGGGCATGTCAGAGCATACAAGTCGGTGGGTTGGATTTGATTTGAGGTAAACTCTGGGTGAATTTTCAATTTCTCTCACTTTTTCGTGAACATCAGATAAATCGGCTTTTGGTGATGGGATTCTGCCATAAGGAAGCTCCACTCCAAGGAATCTCAACGAGAGAGCCGTTTTACCGAAGCCGCCCGCGTCCTGACCCTTTTCTGAGACGGTGTGCAGGAACAGAGAGGCTGTTCCATCCCTGTTCTCGAGAACCAGCCCGCACATCTGGTAAATGTTCTGAACA
>CAYVAH010000011.1:0-22165 GCA_964449215.1 Candidatus Undinarchaeota archaeon
GCAAAAAACACAGCCACGACATCACCCGGCTTCACATATTTGAGAAGCCTGCGACGCTCAGAGCTCTGCCGGGGGGAAAAGTAGACCCGGGTCACATCAAGCCGGAATCTCAGGCCGTGCTCCCTGTGAACCGTTTCCCGCCCTTTGCCGGCTATGAGCTCAAGCTCTGGCAGACGGAACTCCCCCCCGATAGCACCCCGGCGGGCATAAACTGCCTTCAAACGCGGGTAGAAGTTCATCAGGTGTCTGGCTATCTCAGTCCGTTTTTTCCATTTCTCCTCCGGAATCAGGAGCACGGCAATATCCCCGATAATGTCGAAGGAGCCGACACCGAACGCCTCGCGGAGGCTCTTCTTCCTCGGCCTTTCGGGGAGCTTCTTCTCCACAGCCCCGGGCATCTTCTTGACAGGCACGAACACGTGCTTTCCCTCACGCACGGGCTTCCGGGAGCGGTCATACATCCCGAGCCTCTTCAGCTCTTCAATCCTCTCCTGGGCCTCCTCCTTCTTTACTTTCAGGGCAAACACAGAAGCGGATGGGTCGAAGATTTTTAAACTGGTGCCCGGGTGTATTACGTGATATTGATAGACTTCTCCGGGACACTGGCAAAACACAGGGAAGCTGTCAAGACGCTTTTTGAAGAGCTTGACCACCCGTTCTTCAAAGAAAGGGGGTTTGCCGGCACTGAGGAGGAACTGCGCGGAGTGTTCCGCGAGGTGAACAAAAAGATAAGGATGAAGGAAAACAAGCAGGGGGACTTCACCCTGGAGGTTGCGAAGGCCCTCGGGCTGGATGTAAGCGAGGAGGACGCCGTAAAGAAGGAGAGGGAATTCGACCGGAGATATGTGGAGATTATTGAAGCTGTGGAGGGCGCCGTGGAAGGCCTGAGAAAGCTCCTGAAGGTGGATGACCTCGTGCTGCTAACGAATGGCGCCTGCCGCAGGGTCATACCCGCCGTTGAAAAGCTCGGCTTTGAGGGATTCTTCAAGCAGATTATCTGTCTTGGGGGGACGGGAAAAACAAAGAGCCACGGGGAACTCTTCAGGAAGCTCAGGAGGATGGGAGCGTGGGTCATAATAGGTGACAATCCCAAAAAGGATGGAATTGCGGAGAGATACGGCATAACTTTCATAGATGTCCGGGTCGGCTGGCCGACGGCAGTCAGGCTCGTGAAGGGACTCCGGAAGGACAAGCGCCTCAAAGCATAACTTTTAAACCCCCCGAAGGTCTTTTTTAGATGTGGACCAAACTCCCCAGAGTTGAAAGGAGTGAGGGGTTGAAGGGTCGGATACTGGCGATGCCCCTCGCAAAGGACAGCGGGCAGGCCAGGGAGATGCTTGGGACCACGCCCGTGGAGGACAAGTTCTATGAGGGCAGGATCAGGATGATTGAACACAAGAACAAGATAATTGTGGCTGTTGGTGTGAAAGGTGGTGAAGATGCACGAAAGTTCGGGGCCAGCGCCTGGAAGGCCGTTGAATCATTCCTCGGGCCCGTGAAATTCCACCTCGTTCCGGATTTCCTTGACGGGGAAAAGGCACTTGAGGGCGCCATACTCGCAAGCTACCGGTTCTCAAGATATCTCACCGAACCGGAAAACAGACCCTGGATTGTATTCCATGGACCGGAAAGGGCAATGAAGGAAGCGATGGCGAAGGCAAGGGCAACTTTCATAGCGAGGGACCTCGGAAACGAGCCACCGAATGAGGTTTACCCGGCAAGTCTCGCGGAGAGAGTCCAGACCCTTTTCGAGGGCACAACCGTGGATGTGGAGATACACTCCTACGACTGGTTGCAGGAAAAGGGCTTCGGTGGAATAATCGCGGTGGGAAAGGGCTCGGCAAACAAACCCAGACTGATAGTTCTGAAATACCTGCCAACCGGGAAGAAACCGGTGCTACTGGTTGGCAAGGGAGTCTCCTTCGACTCCGGTGGGATCAACCTGAAACCAACAGGCTACATAGAAGACATGAAGCTGGACATGTCAGGAGCTGCCGCAGTTATAGGAGCGATATACGCTGCAGCAGAGATAAAATTGAAAAGGGATGTTGTTGGGTTGGTTCCCGCTGTTGAGAACATGCCCAGCGGTGAAGCCACCCGTCCCGGAGACGTAATAAGGATGTTCAACGGGAAGACCGTGGAAGTGTGGAACACCGATGCGGAGGGAAGGTTGATACTTGCAGATGCACTCGCCTACGGCTTCAAGAGGTTCAAGCCCGAAGCCGCAGTTGACCTCGCCACACTCACAGGAGCGTGTAAGGTTGCTCTCGGGAACAGGGTGGCTGGGGTTATGGGAAATGACAGGGAACTTGTCGAGAAACTCAAGGCTGCCGGGAAACGGGTGCAGGAGGAACTTTGGGAGTTGCCCATGCACAAGCACTACGCCGAACCACTGAAAAGCGAGGTGGCTGATGTGAGAAACGCCGCCGAAAAAAGCTACGGTGGTGCAATTATGGGAGCAAAGTTCCTCGAGAATTTCGTGAGCGGGAAGTGGGCGCACCTCGACATTGCCGGACCGGCAATCTCCGACAAACCGTGGCTGTGGAACCCGAAGGGCGGCACCGGCTTCGGCACCAGGCTGATAATTGAGTGGCTGAAGGGTGGTTGAAGTGGTGGTGGCATTTTCAATAGGGACGCGGGCAGAGCTCATCAAGACCTTCCCTGTGCTCAAGAGAATGGATGAGTATGTGCTCATACACACGGGGCAGCACTCCCTCGGGAACCTCCTCGACCTTCTCAATGTGAAGGAACCTGACAGGGTGCTGACACCCCCTCCCACGGATACCACGAAGTTCTACATGAACGCACCGAGGGCAACATTCTGGAGCCTGGGAGTGATGAACAGGATAAGGAAAGCCGTGAAGGAAGTCGGGGCGGACAGGCTCGTATATCACGGGGACACAATGACCACGGCCTCGTCTGCACTGGCAGCCAGACTGGCAGGGGTAGAAGGGGTCCATCTGGAAGCCGGCCTCCGTTCTGGTTCGATATGGGAGCCATTCCCGGAAGAGATATCACGCAAGGTCGCCGACAGATTTTCCGGGCTCCTGCTCGCCGTATCCAAGGGAACGGAAGAAAACCTGAAAAAGGCCAACATAAAGGGGAAAATAGTCACAACTGGCAACACGATTATCGACTCCGCCCTGGAAGCCTTCAGGATGGGCAAGGGGCTCGTAGATATCCCGGATGGAGAATATGCAGTGGTCACCGCCCACCGCCACGAAAACCTGCGAAGCCGGGAAAGGATGGAAGCTCTTGTGGAGATAGTCCGGAACGTGCCAATAGACACCTACTTCTTCGTTCACGATAATACCGTGGCAGCTCTGAAGAGGTTCGGGCTGTTCAAACCCCTTGCCCGGAAGGTGAAACTTGCAAGGCTCAGCAACTACATCACCTTCATCCAGTGGCTGGCAGGAGCACGGCTGGTGCTCACTGACGGCGGAAGTGTGCAGGAGGAATCACTGGTGTTCAGGAAGCCCTGCATACTCCTGCGGAAGAGGACGGAGAGGACGGAGGCTCTGGAAACAGGGATAAACTTCCTCACAGGAATGAATGTGAAATACGCCCTGCGAAAGATGGACGAGGTCCTGGACGAGGACTGGAAGCCCCCGAGGTTCCACAATCCCTATGGGGAGAGGGGAGTTAGCAAGAAGGTCGTGAAAACCATACAGGAAGAGCAGTAAAATTGTCGCCACTTAAAAGGAAAAAATATATAAAACAAAAAGCTCATAGGAATGGTATGTTTGACCTGTATAATTTAATTGAGAAGTTTGACCTGTATAAAATAATCGAGCCGGCAGGAAAAACCATGAGTACTGCCCTGAGGAAAATCGGAAACATTCTCGTTCCATTCGACGAGGAAGCCTACCTGAAGGAGGTAGAGTGGGCCAAAGAGGCATTTCAGCCGTATATCCCCAAATACGATGAATTCCTGAAAAAGGAATTGACCCACTATTGGGCAGCATGCAATATTCAAAGGAAAATGATGAACGGGTACAAGAAGCTGGAGAAAGATGATTGCACAGGAATCCTCAAATGGATTTCCAAGGTCTCAAGCGAAATGGATGAATTCCTCTCAGCATGGGGCCTCTTACTTCCACAATACCTAGAGGAACTCGTCAGCTCTTACGGAGCTGCAAAGACAGAAACAAAAGCAGAAGCCAGAAACTGATTATCGCGCGAGCCGCGACTTCAGGGCCGTCCCGGTGACGAAGTCCAGCTTCGCCCCGCGGAACTCCTCCTCTTTTTTCTTCAGTTTTTCAACAATTTCATCCTCGCTGAGCTTGGACACGTCCAGGGTCTCGGGCAGGGGCTCGAGATGCACGGGATTCACCCATCTCCTGCGGACTGATGGACCGAGAACAAGAAGCTTCCCCTTCTTGGACTCCAGAACCACGCACACGCCGTGGTCCCTCCCTGCAACCTTCACAGCGAGCCTATTCTTTTTGAGCATAAACCCTCACCTTTTCCCGCATAATGGCCCTTGAACAAGGCACGCAGAGCTCCGGATGTGCCCTGCTCCTCCTGGATCCCAGAAGGGGACGGTGACACACACCACAAAAGGCCTTCTTGGAGGAGGACAACCTGTGATAGCTGAACCTACCACCGGGAGTTCTCACCTTCTTTTTCCTCGCACGCCTCATTGCTGGACGCATACCTCCAACTCCCCGGGTCGTTTTAAAAACTAACTGTATAGGAGCTTCCTGACCACACGGTCCGCCACCATCATGGAAAGGATGCCCATTATCATAAAGGAACCGAGCCAGCCAAAGCTGTGGCCAAACACGACCCACTGGAGTTCAGCGTATCGGGACTTGATAAAAAAGAGTGCTACAAGCGAAACAGGGAGAATATATTTCTGCGTGCGGAATGAAAGTTTCATCCGGCGGGAATTCAGCCTGTTGAGTTCCCTGTAGGCCTTCTCATCACCCTTCTTGGCCCTGTCAAGCAACTTCTTCATGTCCTTTTCAAGTGACCGGAGCTCCGCCCCCCCAACCTTCCTGTTGATAAAGCTCACAAGGAAACTGTAAAGAAAGACCACAAGTGCAAACTCCCCTATCATCGAGCTCCCCCCAAGAACTTCCTCACTGCAGGGTTCATGTCCATGGCATACTGCTGCATTATTGTCTCGTAAAGTCTGTAAATTATCATCACCGAAAGCAGGATGCCCGTCCCCCTTGAAAGGGCGTTTGTGAAGTCGGCCGTGGCAGCCAGGAGACCAACAGCAATTGCCCCAAGGTCGGTGAGGTAGGGGATATACCTGCTCAGAACCTTTTTCAGGATGCGGGGGTCACGCCGGAACCCCGGAATCCCAAAGCCCCCGCGCTGTATCTGTCTGGCAACCGCCCCTGCATCCATGTTTGAAGTGTAAACCCAGAAACGGGCAAACATCACAGCACCGACAACCATAACGGCCGTGTATGAAAATGCCCTCAAGAGCATCTGCAGGTAAACCCCACCCTGCATGAGGCCGCGGAAAAAGTCAACAGGAGAGAAGATGATGTAGTAAATGAGGGTGCGGGGGGGTGTGAGGTAAAGGGCAAGACCACTAACGGGACTCCCGGAGGAGTCAAACTGACCAAACAGGGTTATTCCACGGTCCGCGAGAAAACGTGTCCAGAGCTCGAGGTTCGCTATCAGGGCTGCCGTGAATATCACGGGGATGTTTGAAGTGTAAAAGAGGCTGAGTGGCCACCTGGTGACAGCGCCACGGACCCTCGCAAACGCCAGGGGGATTTCAACCTTTATCCCACTGGCATAGACTGTGAGAAAGAAGATTGCAATCGTGAACACGACGGGGAGAAGCACTGAAAGGGCAGAAGAAGGGTCACCCTGTGAAAGGTAGGTCAGTGCTGCAAAGAGCCTGCCAGCCGGCACACCGGGATTGCTCGGGTTCGGGAAAGGATTGAATATCCCCGTGACTATCCGCTCGCTCACGCCCGACGCGATGAAAAGGCTTATCCCCCCCATAAAGCCCCAGCGGGAGCTTATCTGGTCCATCAAGATGAGGAAAAACGTCCCGAGGCAGAGCTGGAGAATCAGGAGAAGCTTGTTCGCGAGTGTTGGATTCGCCGGGGGGAGACCACCCATCAGCACGTATATTGCGGCCTCAAACACCGTCACAATCAGGACGCCCACCCTTTCGAAGACCTCATACTGCTTCCGCCCCTCCGGACTGTTGAGGTCCAGTGGAAGCAGGTCTGAACCGGCAAGGAGCTGAAGGATAAGGCTCGCTGTGACTATGGGACCAATACCGAGGGTCACCAGTGAGCCAAAATGCCCGGCTATTATCGCCCTGATGCTCTGAAACTGGTCAACCGCCGCCGGGCTGAGGCCATAGAGGGGAATGTTTGCCATGACAAAATACAGGAGGAGAATGATGGCAGTCCATTTCAACCGCTCATTGAAATTCAGCCGCCTTATCGGGGCACGGACTTCCGGTATCCCGGCTGCCAGGTCAGTAAGCGCCACAGTCCAGCTAAAGAAAAGCGTTTAAAAAACTACTGCACTATCTCGCCGCCAGCCTGCTTCACCTTGTCCTCAGCACGCTTTGTCCATGACCGGACCTTTATCTTCATGGGTTTTGTGAGCCTCCCGGAACCGAGCAGTTTTTCCACGCCGATCGCAGAGAGGTCCGCCTCACTGGAAAAATGCTGGTCAACCCAGCTAAGGTTGACAGCCACGGGTTTCCTGGACAGACCACCCCGCGTGAAACCATACTTCCCGAAATGACCGAACTTACCCCTCCTTCCCTTCCCGAAAAGGAGCTTCCCGCCCTTAAGTGTGGTCATCCACCGGGCATCCTTCACACCGGCATAACCAGCTCCACCTCGACGTCCGGCACCACGCTTGTGCGTTCCGTGGCCGTGAGTGCCACTTCCCCTTCCCTTCTTAGCCATTGCCAGCACCTCCCGGGAGCATCCTCTCAATCAGCTCGTTTATCGCTTCCCCCCTGTAGCCAAGTTCACCATCCGGCAGGGGGCGTTTTATCGTCCTCTTGAACCCCCCGCGTGGTGGGTGAAGCCTATATCGCTTCACCTTGTCGCCTTTTGCAGGGAGTTTCTCCAGAGCCTTGAGCACGGCTTCAGACAGCTCCCCCCAGGTCACCCTGTCCTTTATGACCCGCAACATCCCCCTCACACTCGGGTTATCATCCAGCACAGCAAGGGTGTGATTCCTGTCAAGACCAAGGAGCTCGAGGGTCTTTTTCACATCCGGTCGGAGCCCAACTTCCCCCCTGATACGTATCACGCCAATCATCACATCACCCTCTTCGCATAGTCCTCAGGTATCTTGGCTTCCCTGAGCTTCTTCAAAGCATCAAAGATAGCATAGGCGTAATTAATCCGGGTCCTGGTCTCGCCCTGAGTTTCAGACCACACATCCCTTATGCCCGCAAGCTCAAGTATTTTCTTCCCCTCGTCCGGCAGCACAAGACCCGTTCCCCTCGGGGCGGGCTTCAGCGTGACCTTCACAGAACCGGACTTCCCGTGAACAACAAAGGGCAAGCTGTGGGAAGTCCGGCAACCACACTCCCAGTCACCACAGCCACGGAAGACCTTTATGATGTTCCTTTTGGCATTTATCAGGGCTCTTTGCCTCGCCAGAAGGCTCTCCCTGCTCGTCCCTTTACCGAGCCCAATATACCCGTTACCGTTCCCGATAACAGCAAGGTATGTGTATTTGTTTCTCGAACCCTCCCTGACTTTCTTCTGAGTCCGGCGGAAGGGACGCCTCTGGCCACCGCCAAATTTTCCCTTCGCCTGACCTATCTTAACAAGCTCGGTCTTAAGGTCCGGAAGGAGGAAATCCACCACCTCCGGCTCAATTATCTTTATGCCCTTGTCGAGAACTTCATCTATGCTCTTGACCTCCCCATCCTTGACCATCCTTCCCAGACGGGTCTTAGGAACCCATGTTTCCATCTCAACCACCCTTCAACTTTGAAAGCAACTTTTCGAACTCACCGACCACCGAGACCCCCTGCTTCCTGTATCTGGAAAACTGGTGACCCTTCGCAACCTTCATGTAAGCATCCACGTGCTCCCCCCTGAGCCTTTCCTCATCGGGTAGAGCATCCTTTGAATGGGGAACCTTCAGTCCGGCATCAACAGCTCCCTTCACCACTGCCATAACCTTTGCAGAACAGGGATGCCTTCCAGTATCAAGAACCGCACTGTGGACTTTTTTCTCCCTCCCCAGCTTCCCGAGCATAAAACCGACAAGATATGCAGCGGAACTGTTGGCACCCGCCTTCCAGCCGAGCTTCCGGAGCCTCCGGACATCGGCAGTCGCCACCACCACATCCCCCTCAGGGCGGTAGTTTACCAGCTGAGCCACCACATTCCCGCAGGTCTTCCGGACAACCAGCCTGGTTTTCCCCGACTTCAGGAGGGCGAGCCTCTTGTTGTAGTCCGTGATTCCTTTCAGCCTCCTCTTCAAGTTCCGCCTTTTCATTTTCCTCTCTCCTTCAACTGCACTATAAAGTTTTTAAGGTGAGCCTTGCTCCTGAAGACCCCTCCTTTCGCCATCATGTAGAGTTTCCTGTAGAGCGCCCTGGTGATTTCACCACTGTCCCTGAGCGCCTGGAGGAGCTTTCTCTGTGCCCTGATTCTGAGCATCCACCTTTCCTTCTTGGGGAATCGGGCATTGCTCGTCCCCTTCCTGGAACCGTGACCAACCCGGCGGCCCTTCCGCTTCTTTTCAGCCAGCACCCTCGCCCTGCCCCTGCTGGTGCCGGCAGCCTGCTTCTTCCTGATAAACCCTTTGCCAATCAGGCGACGGATGTCCTCTCTGGTGATGGCCCTGGCTATGTCCTGCTCGTGCTCCGGGTCGAACCATACTCTGTCCGAACCGCACTTGAGCAGCTCACTTGCCAGCCTTCTCTGAACTCTTAGGTTCATTCTGCACCACCTTCAGCCCCATCTCACGGGCCTTTTTGAATATCTCCATACGCTTCCGCTTCCCGACGGAAGCCGCTATCCTGACTATGCAGTTCTCAAGCCCCTCCAGTTCCTCAGGCCTGAAAACCCGGACTTCCCTGAGACCCGAAGGATGAAGTCCCCTGGAACTGACAGGGCTCCTGTAACCCACACCTGGCAGGGCCGGACGACCGGCAGCACCACGCCTCGCTGGGTTCTTCGAACCCCTGGGCTTGCGCCACTCCTCACCGAGGCGCTTGTATTTCCATGACTCCGGACGCTTGAACCTCTTACTCATTCATATACCCCCAACCAATTTCTTCGTCGCCCTTCGGGCTCCTCGAAATTCGTTGACGCAGTCCTCTGCTCAACCGCCCCCCCGAACCTCTTGCAACCCTCTTTACTCATTCATATACCCCCTTTCAACAAGGAAAATCCCGTCCCTGAAAACCCTGCGATCCTTCGATTTCACCCGGGTGAGATGCTCTATGTTCGCCGCCGTCTGCCCAACATGTTCCTTGTCCAGCCCTTCAACCAGTATCTTCTTCCCCTGAACCTTGACCTGCACATCTGGATGCTTCCAGATTTTTCTTGGGGTCTTCGAACCGAGGAAATTCTCGAGCACCATTTCATTGTCCTTCACGGAAAGCCGCATCGGGAAGTGAACGTGGACCATCTCGAGCCTGTACCGGAAGCCCTTGGTCACACCTTCTATGAGATTAACTACGTGGGCGCGAGCAGTGTTCAGGAACATCCTGGCACGCTTTTTTTCACCGGGAGTTTCCACCACCACCTTGTCCCCACTGACTGAGAAGGAAACAAGGGGCATAAATGAGAGATCCCGCTTCACCGAGCCGAGGGGACCGGTAACCTCAAAAGACCCGCCACTAACCGAAACCTTCACACCGTCCGGAATTTCCACTTCAGCCTTCATACCCATCCCTCAATACACATAGGCAATAAGCCTCCCGCCCAGTCCCTTCTTCTTCGCCTCCCTGTGAGTCATAACACCCTGCGAGGTGCTGACCACTATCACCCCAAAGCCCTCAGCAGGCAGGAATCTCCTCTCCCATTTTACCATCTCATCTTTCCTGACAGGAAATCGCGGTTTTATCACGTTGCAATCATTTATCTTCTTTGAGAGCGTTATTTTGTAGATTCCCCCCTTACCGTCCTCAATGGCCTCAAACTCCTTGAGATATCCGTGCTGCTTCATTATCATCAGCACGCTCGTAGGAAGCTTTCCAACCGGGGAGAAGAGTATCTCATCCTTCCCCGCCCTCCCGGCGTTTTTTATTGAACTCAACAGATTTGCCAGCACATCATTCAACATACCATCACCCATATTTTTTGAAGCCCAGCTTCTTTGCCCTCTCCCTGAAACACTGCCTGCACATATTCAGCCCATAGACGCGGATATGGCTGCCATAACTCCCACACACGGAGCACCGCCTTGCCCCCACACCGAACTTTCGCTTTATCCTCTGCACAGGGGTCGTCTTCTTCACATGCTTGGGGCTGTATTTTTCCCTGAGCTCCTGAAGCCTTGATTTCTTCATCGTCACCTTCTTCATTCCAGCACCTCCACCCCAAATTTCTCTTTAAGGAACTGAACGGCATCCTCACGCGTCAGCAGATGAGAAGGGCCCACGCGACGTCTCTTTATGCGTCGCCTCTTCACCCTGTAACCTTTCCTCCCGAGGCTGACACAGACGTCCATCCCGAACACACCTATATCAGGGTCATAGTTAACGCCCGGGATGTCTATGTACTCCTTTATGCCGAAGGAAAAGTTGCCCCTCTCGTCTATGCTCCTGAGAGACAACCTGTTATCATTAGCAGCGAGAGCACGTTTAAGGAAGTCCTCCGCAACCTGACCACGCAGTGTAACCATAGCCCCCACAAACATCTTGGGCCTTATCCCGAATGAGGGGATGCGTTTCATGGTCTTCGTCCGCACCGGTTTCCTGCCCGTGAGCTTTTCGAGGAGAGCCACGGCTTTTTCGAGCCTTTCGCCACCTTCGCCAACACCAATGTTGACTGTAACCTTCTCAATCACCGGACTCTTCATAGACCTTCACCACGGGCTGTTTTTCACCTATGACCATCACATAACTGAAAGGTGCCTCGAACACCTCCCTGCTGCCCTTGAGGCGGGCAAGACCCTTGCCCCCTCCCTTCTCAAGAAGCTTTCCCATCCTCCCGGCCTGCTTCCCCCTTATCACAAGGCAGAGCACCCCGGATTTCTGGGCAAGCACCTCCTTCGGCTTTCCGTCCCTGATAAGCAGGGTATCACCCACATCTGCCTTCACACCAAGATAGTTGCGACCATCATGCACCGTCACCTGAACCTTTCCGCCCTTCACAACCTGCTTCGACACGAGCTTCACCGGCTTTATCCCTGCCTCCTTTTCCGGGATTTCTATGACCCGCAACCCCCTTCCGTCAGGGACAACCCTGTAATGCTTCTTGAGGTCCGGCAGTGACACAACGTCCATCAACCCAACCGGGAACTTGTGCTCCTTCCTGGGCTTTCCATCCACGAGGACCTTACCCTGGCGGATCACAGCCCTCGCCTCCCTCCCGGTTTCCACAAGCTTCAACACGTCCCTTACCAGCACCTGCAGGGGGATGGAACGACCGGCAGGGTGCGGCCCGGGCGCGGGAGAAGTTATCCACTTGAAGTTCTTCCTGCCCGCACGCCAGAAAACGGGACTCGCCACACGTTTTGTATGCCTTATCATATTCATCGCCTCAAAGCCTTCTTCCGGAGCTTATCTGAAAGGTCGAGTTCTATCAGCTCCACGTTGCTCGCAGCTATTTTAGCCTTGACCTTGGAACCATCCGACTTCACTCTCTCAGCACCCTCCACCTCCACCACGCCCTCCTTGACAGACAGCACCTTCCCTATGGTGCCCCTGAATGAGCCCTTCCTGACCTTGACCTTGTCCCCCACCCTGACGGGAAAGGAACGCCTCTTGTGTTCCTTCCTCAGCTCCTCACTCAGGTGCACCTTGACCTTCATACCACCACACTCGCTATCTTTCCGAGCCCCGGCCACCGGTCAACAGCCTCACGGGCCACCGGGCCCCTTATCTCGGTCCCCTTCGGGTTACCGTCCTCATCCACCACAACGGCACCGTTTCGCTCAAAACGAACATAACTTCCATCCGGACGCCTGTATTTCTGCCGCATCTGGACTATAATAGCACGAACCACCTTCTTCCTCAAGTCAGGGGAACCCTTCTTGACAGTCGCCACCACCATATCACCTATGGTAGCGGAAGGATTCCTCCCGCGGGAAGCCTTGTATCCCACCACGGAGATTATCTCAATAATCTTTGCACCGGAGTTGCATACCACAGGCACCGAGGCCCCGGAAGGCAGCCCGCGAACGGTCTTCATCACAGGCGGGTGCTTCATGACCGCCTTAATTCTTCTTACCATCGGACAGCACCTCCAGAACCACAAACGACTTGGTGCGGGAGAGTTTCCGGGTCTCACCTATGCGGACGAGGTCACCTTCCCGGACCTTTATGCAGGGAGGAACATGAACCATCACTCTGGTACTCGCCTTATAGACCCTTTCATATTTGGGGACTTTCACGATACGTGGCCACTCCACAACCGCAGACTTGGCAGCCCTGAGCTTCACCACCCTGCCTGTGAACACGCGACCCCTCACGCTAACCGTGCCGTGCTTCGGGCAGTTCCTGTCAGAGCATTCCATACCCTCGCACCTTAAGCAGCTTTTTAAAAATGTTTCCAAAAAAGGAAGAGCAAGGAAACAGCACAGAAACACCAAAAAAGGAAGGAAAACCGGGAAGGGGAGTTTTTTCGGAATTGACCTTTATAAGGGGCTACTTGAAAAAGAACCCGGGCAACCGCCACTTACGTCCGAGGTGTCGGGCCTTCTTTATACGATCCTCCGGCCTTGCCACCAGCAACCGGCCATCCACCCGCACCCACCGTCCCTTGTAGTGAAATGCAAAAATGCACTCAGCCTTGGGCAGGACCTTCTCTCCCCTGCCCGTATCAACCACAAGTGTGTTCCTGGTTTCATCCACCACCTTCCCCCGCAGACCCTCACGCCCGGGGTCTGTGCTCTTCTCAACCCTGACCTGGAGGCCTATAAGCTCGTCGGCGAGTATCACTACCTCACCTCGATGCTTTCCTTCGGGAACCCAAGCTCCACGAGCAGCTTCCCCACGTTCTTGCGGTGGTCACCCTGAAGCTCTATCCGCCCGCCCTTGAAAGTCCCTCCACAGGCAAGCTTTTGCTTCAGCTGCTTCGCTATTTTTTTCCCGTCCACGCTTTTGTCAAAGCCTTCCACAATGGTGACAAACTTGCCCCATCTGCGTTTCTCCGTCCGGACAACCACCCTCTGCGTCTCTTTGGCAATGGTTTCCCAGAGTTCCTCCGGCAATCCCGCCGACTTCAAAAAATCATCGGTCACTATTTTTCACCTGGCGGCCTTTCCCCCTTTCTCATTCAGGAGGGTCAGCACCCTCGCCACCCTCCTCCGGGCGTTCCCCACCATCTTCGGCTTCTCCAGAGTCCCAAGCGATTTCTTCGCCTCAAGCTTCATGAGCTCGAGCCGGGCATCTTCAAGCTCTTTGACCAGCTTTTCCCGGGACATCGCCCTGAGTTCCTTGATTTTCACCGAAGGAAAGGGCGGGCAAGTTTAAAACTCTTACTTTCAGCCCGATATAAAATTAATAAACTGCAGAGTAGATTATACCCAATGACCGCCAGGACAATAGACAGCTACATTTACAGCTTTGAAAAACCGAAAAAACCGCAGGAAAGGTGGGGGTGCCTCAGAGCTGATGTTGCACCCAACACCGAAAGAATCTGCAGTGAACTCCACAGGGAACTCTGCAAACTGGAAAAATACGAAGTGCCATCCGAAACAGACGGGAGGGGGGCGTTTAAGTTCGGTGATGTGGATGTCCCAAAAAATGGGATGTATTTCTTTTTCCAGAAGGGGGAGGAAGGCCACAACGGGGACAGAATAGTCAGGGTGGGTATAAACAAAACAAAAAAACTGGCATTGAGGATGTCCAATCATTTCAGGCTCGATCCCCTCAGGAGCGTGTTCTCCACCTACTTGATTCACATTTATATTCTGTATTTGATGGGTCCAAAACTTGACGAATGGACTGGAACTTGCAACCCAAATAAGATATTCGATGCCAACAGGTTTGATGAGCTGTATCGTGTAAATAAGAAACCATCCGACCTTGAAAAGGACCTGAAAATACTCCGTTCCCGAATGTATAAGGGAAACACCGACCGATTGGAAGGATACAGAAAGGCCCTTCTCCCCTATTTCCGGGAAAACTTCAGGTATTCTTTTGTCTGGTTCCCCGATGAACTCGAGGAAAGGGACCTCATGGAGGATGGAATCATCGGCACGGTGGCTCACTGCAACAAATGCGGTCCCTCCAGCACCTGGATAGGGAAGCTGGCACCCCACAAGGCAACCCGGGAATATGGTCTGTGGCTGCGCAACTGCACCTCCGGGAGGAAGAGGCTTTCGGAGGATGGCAAACTGAAAATGGTAGAGTATATAGAAAAAACGAGGGACCACGACTATTAAAAATTTAAATCTCCCCGGCGACTCGAAGTATGGACATCCCGGAACTCAAGGAGGCCATAAGAACCATCCCGGACTTCCCGAAAAAGGGAATAATGTTCCGCGATATAACCACCCTGCTGCTGAAGCCGGAGTCTCTCCGCCGGGTTATCGAAGAGTTCAAAAAGAGGCTGGAAGGAAAACAAGTGGATGCCGTGGCGGGCATAGAATCGAGGGGGTTCATTTTTGGCGCCATCCTGGCACACGAGCTCGGTGTGAAGTTCATCCCAATCCGGAAGAAAGGAAAGCTACCCGCCGAGGTGGAAAGGGTTGAATATGAGCTTGAATACGGGAAGGACGCCATCGAGGTCCACAAGGACGCCATAGCCCGGGGTGACCGGGTGGTGGTAGTGGACGACCTTGTAGCCACCGGTGGAACTGCAAAGGCTGCCGTGGAACTCATAGAAAAGATGGGCGGCGAACTCGCAGACGTGCTTTTTGTGGTCAACCTGCCGGACTTGCACGGCACTGACAGGCTCAAAAAGGCATTCTGGCTGGTGGAGTTTGAAGGGGAATGACATGCGACTGGGGCAGCACTTCCTCAAAAGCAGGGAAGTGGCATGGTTTATGGTGGAAGCAGCAGGGTTGACCGGGAAAGAGCGGGTGCTGGAAATAGGCCCGGGCAGGGGCATTATCACGCGATTGCTGGCACAGAGGGCAAGGAAGGTTATAGCTGTCGAGAAAGACCGCTCCCTCGAACCCTATCTCCGTGAGCTGCCGGAAAATGTGGAGCTCGTGTGGGGGGACATTCTCAAAATGTCCTTTCCTGAGGTGGATGCAGTCGTGTCAAACCTGCCCTTCTACATCTCCTCACAGCTCCTTTTTGCCCTGCCCCCTGTTCCAGCCGTGCTGGGCCTGCAGAAGGAGTTCGCCCAGAAGATGGTGGCCAGGCCGGGTTCCCGGGAATACGGGAGGCTGAGCGTGAGCGCACAGCTCCGATTCCGCATCAGGGTCCTGCGGCACTTCCCGCCAGAGGTGTTTTCACCACCTCCAAAGGTGTGGCTGTCCGTCGTGCGCCTGAACCCCAACCGACCGGGGGACTGGGCGGCCTCGGAAGAGTTCATACGCCGGGTATTCTCCTACCCCAACAAGAAACTGGACAATGCCCTGAAACTGGCAGGCTACCCCCCTTCCGGAATGGACAAGCGCGTCCGGGAGCTGACACCCGACGAGGTGGTGAAGCTCGCCCGTCAATACTCATAATACAGTTTTCCCCCCAGAGAAATTAACCCCCTGTTCCCGGTAACGCTCGGCACCAGATACACCGTCCCGGACGTCCCGCGCCTCCCAACATCCTCCATAGCTTCCTTCACCCGGAAGTTCTTGAGGGCCTTCTTGAAGCTCACAACAGCCCGCCCCCTGGCCTTCATATGCCGGTAATACTCAAAAAACTCCGAGACATCGAATATGATAGCCACGAATAGCAAGCTCGGAGGGGAAATTTATCCTTTGCCACAAGGGATTTAAACAGAGGTGACAGCCAATCAGATGCGAATCCTGAAAGAAAACCTCTATGGGGAGCTGCACAGGTTTGCCGAGCCTGTGGTGGGGAGCATGGTCGAAAGCAGGCAGGTGCCGGGAATAATAGCCAAAACCGTTCTGAATGACCCGGCGGTAGCAAGGGTCGTGAAAAAATATGAAAGAGCCATTGATTTCGGGAGCGGTCTGGTCCTCAAGGAGGTTGTGGAGAGTCTGGAGTGTGACACCCGCCAGCTCGGGAACACCCTCAAGAAAACATTGAGCTGGCTGTCGAAGGACGAAGTTGTAGGAGCCTTCAAATACCTGGTTGATAACACCCCCAGCTCCTACCACAGCACACTTGAAAAATACTCGGGAGTGGAGTGGAGAGAACAGCTCCTCGCGGATGTAACCATCCATACGGTGAGAAGAACCTTCGAGGACTTCTACGGGGAAGCCCGCCCGGACCTTGAAAAACTGGCTCCACCCCTGCCGGGCAGTGGATACAGGGAATTCCTGAGAACCGTGGAAAAAAATGTTGACAGGGCGATGAGGTATGTGGGAAACGAGGATTTCGTGGAGGAAGCCAGGCTCTGGGAGGAATACGACAGGGAGCTTGCCGAAACGCTGGCCGAAGACGCATACAACGAATGAACGTTTATTTATTCCCCCCGTCCATTTTTACAGTGAGACTGCTGGCGCTCTTTTTCTTGATGTCGCTCGTGTATGCGGACATATCACTCACGGCCGACACAGAAGTCGTCGCATATGACAGCTGGGAGATACGCGCTTATGTTTCAGGTGTAAGCTACCCGACCTGCCACATAACAATCACCAGTGGAGGGGTGGTCCTGGATGAAGACATGCTCACCACCAGCGATTATGCGTTCATCTCCACATCCTTCGGAGAAACGGGGGACTACACAGCCACTGTGGAATGTGATGGTGAGCAGGCAACCCTCGAATTTTCTGTCGTGGGGAACTCCAGGCTCGAAGTGGAACTTGAGGGGGTGCCCGGGATAGGAGAGCCGCTCCAAATATCCGCGAGTTACACGGACCTCTCCGGCTCGCCAATATACCTCGGAAGCTGTGAAGCAAGGATATATGTGGATGGAGAACTCCTCGGCACCACAGAACTCTACAATACAGGGGAGGTTTACACGGGCTGGTGGACCATAACAAAGAGCGGGGACCACTCTGTGAAGGTAACCTGCTATGGATCAGGGTACACTGAGGCCTCAAGGACAAAGAGTTTCACGGTGGAGAAGCAACCCGTCACAGTAGAGCTGTCCCCAACGAGCCTTTCCGGAAAATTCGGGGATACCAAAAAGGCAATGGTAACGGTATTTCCAACCACCGCGTCCTGTGAGTCCAGCCTCGGCACCCTCCAGGAGCTGAGCCCGGGCTACTATTCGCTGTCTGTGAACCTGAACTTCGTGGGGAAGAAGTCGGCGGTAATCAGCTGCTCTGCCCAGGACTACCTGTCGAGCTCAAAGACGGTGGAGATAAGTTCCAGAGAGAAGAAAACCACACTGACCGCGTCACTCTCCACGCAAAACCCCTTTTCATTCCAGAAGTTTCAGGTGACCCCAAACTACTATGATGCCTACTGGAACCCCGTGAAGGGAGCGTCCTGCACCGTGGAACTGGAAGGGGAAAGCCACAAAACCAGCAGTTTCGGACCCGTATGGGTAAGGGCTCCTCCCGGACCGAGAAGGGCAGAGCTGAAGATAGCCTGCTCCAAATACGGGTACACAAGTGCCAGTGGGAGCGTGATTCTCCAGGTTCAGCCCATAGTTCTCTCAGGAAATGCGAAGCACCCGGACAGTTCAAAGGTCGGGGAGGAAACCAGAATCGAGCTCAACCTTTATCCCCCAATAAAAGCAAACTGCAGCCTGGAAGCGGAGCTGCTTTCCCTGACAGGCGCGCCACTCCAGAGCTTCAAGGAGGAAGCAGAGATGAACGGCACAGGGGGCTTTGCCATAATCCCCGAAGAGGTTGGAACCCTGAAGTTCGTGGTCACGTGCAACTCCGGGGGATACACAGAATTCAACAGCTCCGGTGAAATTCTCATCTCCACCCTCTCAAGGGAGGAAGAAACACAGGCAACGATAGCCTTAACTATTCTCACGGTCATCCTGGCTGTGGGCTTCGTCCTCGTCAGGAGGTGGATATGATGATTGGGAATCTTATCCGTGTGATGATGGAACATCCGATGCTGATGCTTGTGTTTCTCGCGGACCTGGCACTGATCTCGCTCATAACCTACTACATAGTTTCACACGTTTTCGGGAAGAAGAGAATCGACCTGAAGCTCAGGGCATTTCTCAGCAGGTTCTTCGTCAGGTTCAGGTCCCACAACATAGAGGGGATCGAACCCCTCTACGAGTTTGTCATTGACACCTATGTGAGAAAAGGAATTGTGCACCCGGATATGGGGCGGGGGTTCAGGGCCAGGGAGAAGGTGCTGGAGTCCACGGAGGGAGAAGAACGCAGGGTCGTCCAGGCAATCTTTGACAGCTATGAGTCGAAAAAATATGGAGGTGGGGTGTGGAATGAAGAAAAAACTGTTTCTACTCTCCTTGATAAGTTTCGCGCTCTTTAGCACCGGTGCCACCGTAGTGCTTCCCGACTCGACGGGGGAATACCATGTTGCGGGCTTCCTGCCCTCCGCCCTTGAAGAACTCAAGGAGCAGGGCAAATTCGTGCTGTTCGACGAAAAGGGGATACCCTACGGGTTCGTGGAAAACGGGGAGTTCAAGGACAGCATAGAGTATGGAGGTCTGAAGCTATTTCCCCCTGAAGGAGAGGAAGGAGTGATCGTCGGGAGCGGCTCGATAAGTGAGGCTTCAAAGGAGGTTGCCAGCATGAGGTTTGATCGGGGAATGGACGTGGACTGGAACCTCCTGAGGGAACAGGACTTCACCAGATACGCCTACTACTCCCAGAGATATGGCAGCCTCGGGAAGTTCCTTGAGGAGGGTATGGGGATAAACACAAGGGCCGAGGCCCTGGAACTCCTGAAAGGACTCCAGCCATCCGAGGCGAATGAGCTGCTGGACATATTCAGGGCACTCGAGGAAAACCAGGTGGGGTATTCTCACTACAAGGAGCTCCTCGACCACTATGAAAAGAACTTCGGCGACCTTTCAAAACAGCTCGACCCCGGGACACTCAGCAAGCTGAATGAGTTCATGAATGAAGTGAGGAAGGAAGCCGCGGAGCAGCTACTCCGGGAAGCCCTGAAAAACATAGGACCTGAGGAGTTGAAGCTGCTGTATGAACTCCTGAAGGGGATGGACTATGGCACGCTCTATGAGCTGGCGAGAGACTACACCCGGGAACTCGCCAGGGATGGCACGCTGGACGAGATTGGCAAGGCACTCAAGGAAAGCGGCGTCGGCAAGGAGATTCTTGATGAGTTCAGCCGGGCGACCGGAGAGATGCTCCGGACCCATATATGGGAACTCCTGCCACGGGACTTCACGTATTACCTGCTGGGCGCCGCACTTATTGTGGGAGTATGGTCATTAAGGAAGGTGGGAGGATGATAAAGAAGTTTGAAGAGTTTGTGGAAGGTTCAGGCAAGGTCCTGGTTGGATTCGAAGAGGTTTCGGAGTCCCTCATAGCAGCCCTCCTGTGCAGGGGGCACGTGCTGCTGGAGGGGCCGCCGGGGGTGGCCAAGACCACACTGGCGAAGACATTCGCCAAGCTCGTGAACGCTGGCTTCAAGCGGATACAGTTCACACCGGACCTGCTCCCGACGGACATAATAGGTACAATGATGTTCAACCCGAAAACCGGGGAGTTCAGGGTGCGCAAGGGTCCAATATTCACAAACATCATACTGGCGGACGAGATAAACCGCGCCTCTCCCAAGACGCAGAGTGCCCTGCTTGAGGCAATGGAAGAAAGGCAGGTCACCATCGAAGGGACCACCTACCAGCTCGAAGCTCCCTTCATCGTAATAGCAACACAAAACCCCGTTGAGCAGGAAGGCACCTACCCGCTACCGGAAGCACAGCTTGACCGCTTCCTCTTCAAGCTGGAGGTGAATTATCCCAAAAAGGAGCATGAAAAGGAAATAATCAAGAAGCTTGTGGCCAAGGCCGACACGGGACTCAAGCCCGTGTTCTCAAAACAGGAGATACTCAAACTCCGGAAGGAAGCCGAAAAGGTCTATGTGTCGGAAAACGTCATGGAGTATATAGCCTCAATAGTGAATGCTCTGAGGAAAAACCCGGTGGTCGCGTGGGGACCGAGCCCGCGTGCCTCCATCGCCCTGACCAACGTCGGGAGGGCCGCCGCATTCATGGACGGCAGGAACTACGTGAAGCCCGGAGATGTGAAAAAATATGCTGTCCGAATCCTGCGACACCGCATAGGAATAAAGCCGGAGAACGAGATAGAGGGCGTCACCACCGCACAGGTCGTGTCGGATGTTCTGGCTGAAGTTGATGCCGTATGAGAGAGGAGTGGAAGTTCATAGTCCGCAGGGGAGCAGTGGGAGCGGTCCTATTCGTGCTGTCCCTGCTTCCCCTCAAGAATGCCCTTCTCTCCGTGACCCTGACAAACAAGGACCTCGACCTTATCTGGGTCCTGTTCGCCATCGCCCTGCCCCACATCTTGCGGGGGGCGGCAATAGCCGTGATATCGGGGGCAATATTCTTCGCCATGAAGATGATTGCCCTCCCGCGGAAGAGCATTGAGAAGTCAATCTACGCCCTGAAAAAGAAAAAGCTGCTGAAGAACGCCATCTATGTTGTTATGGGAACTGTGCCCCTGCTGTTCCCGGTGAAGTCGGGGACGAGTTTCATGCAGGTCGCCGCGGTCTTCCCCCCCGCACTCAGAACTCCGTTTTACCTTGTGGGGTATATGGACGTGGCACTCGCCGCGGAAGCCCTTCTGGTTTCCCTTTTCACCGTGCACCTGCTCCGGCTCCTGAGCCTCGAGCTCGCCGAGGTGGAGCCGGTGATAAAAAAGCAGGTCTTCGAGGAAGGGACAGCTGTGGAGTTCAAGCTCCGCTCCCGTTCTCCCCTTCCCCTTGTGTCTCTCCCCATGCTGCCCTTCAAGCTCAAGGGGAAAGCACACTCGACGCTCACAAAGAGCAGGCATGAGGTGGAGGTGAAGGGCAAGCTCCCCGTCGGGTATTACCGGCTGGATGTCCTCCGCTACCAGGTCGCCACGCTCCCCTTCTTTTTTTCAAGTTTTTTCAAGACAACCTCGCGACCCCTGGAAATAACCGTGCTCCCCCGGATAAAGGTGAAAAATGTGCTGTATGCAAAGAACCCCTTCATAGTGAGGGAAACGGGGGAGCTAGTGAAGAAGGTCAGCGGGAGCTCTCTGGAGTTCGCAGGGATACGGGAGTTCGCGACGGGTGACCCGGTGGCGAAGATATGGTGGAAAGGACTGGCAAAGGGTCAGGGCCTGCTGACCAAGGACTTTTTCAGCCTGGCGGAGGACCGGTGGGTGCTCATAATGGACCTTTCAGACCCGGAACTCAGCGAGGAGGATGAGAAGGCACTGATGAGCTTCTGCAGGGGGTTCGTGGAGATATTCACCCGGAAGGACGTGGAGCTGAGCATTCACCTGGTATCGCCCACATACGCCTTCCTGGACTACTCGAGCAACAAACGTGCCTTGCTCTCCTTCCTCATCCGTCACTGGTCAGAGTTCAAGCACCTGAGCCATGAGGGGGCGAAGGAGGTGCTGAAGGATGCGGTGGGCAGGGGGGTGGAGGAGATCGAGAGGAGATGCAAGAAAAGTGGGGTGTCCCTCAGTTCCTTCCTGTTTTACTCCGGGCTCTCCGAGAAGCCAAAGAAGTTCTTCCGCTGGAGCAGGAGAAACAGCTTCAAGGAAAGCCTGCTTGAAATCACCAAGAACCTGCGCAAGAGCGGGAAGATGCTCGTGGTAACGGCTGGCATGGAAGAGTGGATGATCGAGGATCTGCGCAAGGTAGCGATGACAAAAAGATGTCCTTTGCTCTTCGCGTCCTTTGCCAAGGTGCCGAAGGCCAGGAGCTACGTGATATCAAAGAAGAACCCGGAAAGGACAGCATGGAGGTTGATGTATGTATAGGCTGAAACCTGTGGTTGCATCAACGAAACCGAGCGGGTCCCGACACAGCAACCATCAACGCTTTGCGAGG
>CAYVAH010000012.1:0-22140 GCA_964449215.1 Candidatus Undinarchaeota archaeon
TTATACCCTATATAGAGGGCGAAGAGTCCAACGAGGGCGTACACAATCGTCACCAGCACGGGCACGGACCCGAAGATCAGCTCTATCAGGTTCATGTCCATGAGGCCGACGAGCCCCCAGTTAATGCCACCAACCAGGACGAAGATCATTGCGATCAAGTCCATGGTGTTGCCTTCCATTTCCATTACCTCAAGAAACAGGGGTTTCTACGGATATATAACCCTTATCCGTTAATTGACGAAAAATCAGCCAAATCTGGCGGCCACCCACCCCCCCACGAGCTGGCTCGTCAGTATCACGGTGGCGGCAATCAGGAGATGTTCCAGGACCGCCTTCCCGCTTCGCGCCACATACCAGCTCAGCAAGGCCAGGAGCATAAGCCCCCCCACAATGCATGTCGTGACTGCCGTTTGAACAGGTAGTAGCAGGAGCGGGGCCGCAAAGCTCATGGCGACAAGGAACTTGAAAAAGAATGTTGCCAGGGTGGCTTCCCATATCTCTGTCGAGCTGTGAATGGCTTCCGATTCCTCAGAAATGTGAATCCCCAGAGCATCCGAAAATGCATCCGCTATGGCGATTGTTATTATCCCTCCGAGAACGGCCAGCCTTGAGTGTGTGCCTGCATACAGCCCGACAACCAGCCCGAGTGTTGTTATAACACCCGAGGTGAGCCCGAAGCTAAGGCCCACCTTGAGGGAATGACGCATGCAAGTAGCAGGCATGTAAATTAATAAGGTTGGCGGGGGCGGGTTTCGAACCCGCGGCCTCCAGATTATGAGTCTGGCGCTCTAACCAGGCTGAGCTACCCCGCCAAGATTTTTCATCGTCACCCTTCGGGCTCCTCGAAAAACCTTGACCAAACTATGTGGTTTTTCTTTGGGCTCGATGGGACTAACAACATGGAACAGTTGTGTTTTATAAAATGAGCGCAGGTAGCCTGTGGGATGAAACTGTTTCGCTCTGATCGGTGATGAGTCTGTTATCAGCTGAAGTTATTTTAACTTCTGTGCGGGCTTTTCACGTGCCCGCCAATCTCACACCCGAGTTCAACAAGAAATACAGGGAATACAAGGACGCGAAGTCACCCGCGCAAAAGATTCGCCTTCTGAAGGAGCTTATAGGACTCGCACCGAAGCACAAGGGGACGGAGAACCTGCTCGCACGGCTCAAGAAGACACTGTCCCGCTTGGAGGACAAGCAGGAGGCGGAGCGACGGGCAAAAAAGGCTCGCTCCCGCAAGGGCATCAGGAAGGTGGCTCCCTTGGTGGTGATAGTGGGCCCTCCGAACTCGGGCAAGACCACGTTGTTCAGGGAGTTCACAGGGGAGGGCGAACCTGCGGAGCACCCGTTTTCCACACAGGAACCGGAGACGGCTGTGGGATTTTACCGTGGTGCCAGGCTGCAGTTTATTGACTGCCCCAGCTTTGATTTCTCTTATGCCAACAACGCCGATGTTGTCCTGCTAACAGTCCCCGACCGGAAGCTCGAGAGCAAGTATCCACGGCATGTGGTTGCTGCGGGCAAGAGCAGGGAGGAGATTCTCCAGCAGGTTTGGGAGAAGCTCGGTCTGATCAGGGTTTACACGGAGACCGGGAAGGAGCCCATGCTCCTGAAGAGGGGCGCCACGGTCAAGGACGCCGCAGAGGAGATACACAAGACCCTGGTGAAGCGGTTTCAGTGGGCCAGGGTCACCCGTGCGGGTCGGACCTTCAGGGTCGGGCTGGACTTCCCCTTGCAGGAAGGGGATGTGGTGTGGATAAAAAGTGCCTAGCGCCTGTAGCCGGCGATTGCGGCCCTAACGTAGTCACTGACGTTTTCAAAGTTTAGTTTCCCGTTGCTGCCCAGGAGATTTCCTTCCGCGTCCTTGCCGGAAGTCAGTCCTGTGACGCCGATACAGGTTCCTTTGCCATGGAGACCCCCAGCCTCGGATTAATAAGCCCGTGTCGTCCCTGAAAGTGACGAAGCATTTTAGGCCACACAATCAATAAGTCGTGGTGTTTATCCACACCGTAGGCTTCCTGGGCAGGCTCCTCTGCAGAATTGGAATCCATAAGTGGAGCAAAGCGAGGGTTTGGTTCCACTTTGATTCAAACGTGATGGACAAGGAGTTCATCTGCCGCCGGTGCGGAAAAAGGAAGAGGAAGTCAGTGCCTGTGAAGGGCGAATAGTTTGCGTGCAAAGCCCCGGCGGTCGGAAGCAATTTAAATTAGCACGTATAACTTCCCTGTGGAGAACCCCGCCGGACTCTATAAGACTTCGACGGTGATTCTTTCCATATTATTGGTAGTATTTGCAGCATTATATTTTACGGGAACAACTCTAGATAACACTCCTACAACAGAAAAAGCTATGTTAGTTCCTTTTGTGACAGAATGGGGATACAATCCGTATAACGAAGACGAAGTTCTGTTCAACGTCATTGTTTACAATTATGGTTACTCAGAAGCCAGGAACATATACGTTAAGTGTGAGTTGTATGAAGTAACTGAAGAAGGTGCCTTAATTAATACATCACCTATTGTTCATTCAACACAAAAAATATCAAATTTGGCATCCACGTCTTACAGTAAAGAACAACTGAGTGCTTCAGGGGGCAACCAGTTAAAAGAGGATTCCTACTACATGTCTCTCTGTGAAATAGTCTCTTGTGACAACTGTGAAATTCTTGATGACAGAATAACTTGAATTTTTATGCAAAAGGAGTACTTTTTGTGCAGAATCTAGTTTGCGTGCAAAGCCCCGGCGGTCGGAAGCAATTTAAATTAGCACGTATAACTTCCCTGTGGAGAACCCCGCCGGACTCTATAAGACTTCGACGGTGATTCTTTCCATATTATTGGTAGTATTTGCAGCATTATATTTTACGGGAACAACTCTAGATAACACTCCTACAACAGAAAAAGCTATGTTAGTTCCTTTTGTGACAGAATGGGGATACAATCCGTATAACGAAGACGAAGTTCTGTTCAACGTCATTGTTTACAATTATGGTTACTCAGAAGCCAGGAACATATACGTTAAGTGTGAGTTGTATGAAGTAACTGAAGAAGGTGCCTTAATTAATACATCACCTATTGTTCATTCAACACAAAAAATATCAAATTTGGCATCCACGTCTTACAGTAAAGAACAACTGAGTGCTTCAGGGGGCAACCAGTTAAAAGAGGATTCCTACTACATGTCTCTCTGTGAAATAGTCTCTTGTGACAACTGTGAAATTCTTGATGACAGAATAACTTGAATTTTTATGCAAAAGGAGTACTTTTTGTGCAGAATCTAGTTTGCGTGCAAAGCCCCGGCGGTCGGAACCTTTATATACTGTAACCACCAAGGAGTAGTTTATGTCTGACGAAAGAATCAAGTTGAGGAAATACGACAAGGGAGGCATTCCCATGGATATGGACGTTGAACACGATTACATGCTCGATAGTGCTTTCTCGAATGCTCTCAATCAGATTGGGAGAGAATCATTCATCGAACTCATGAACGTTCTTGGGGAAGATAGGGGATTCCAGGAAAAGATGGGGAAAGGTGACAGGAAATATGTCGGTATGGAAACCTACGTTTTTGGCAATCTGGGTGGCGAATACGTCTGCAAGGGTCCTTTCAAGATAAACGAAGGCGAGGACTTCGACAAGCTTATGGACCTCGACTTAGACCTTGACCCCTACGATACCCTGGGTTCCATCCTTTCGGAAGGCAAGCTGGAGGGCGGCTACGGAACCTCCCTTAAGGAGGTTGCTGGATACATGGGTCCTGAAAAGGCCTTGGGTGCGTTTAAGCCTCTGGATGAGAAGCTCTTTGGCTCACTTGTGCCTGCGGTATCCGGCGTGACAAAGGAAAAATACGGCATGGAGAACGGAAGGGTCCTCGTGAGGTTCGTCTGCTACAACGGCCAACCCGAGAACGTGGAAACAATCTCAATCATGGACAGCCCCAGTATGGGCCACCCGATAAGCTGCATGAAATACTAAAGGCTCAAAATGTAGCTGGGAATTTCGTCCATTGTTTCCCATTCTTCCTGTCCCAGCCCTCCGACGTGGACGAGGTCCTGAAGAGCGGTTTGCCTCTGAAGAAGATTTGGGTGCTTGATTCAGGAGATGCACGAGATGGGATTATCCCTGGCTTTTTAGACGCCCGAAACGCCATTTGACATACGAAAAGAGAACCATAACCATAACTAACAGAACAAACGGGGCGTATGCCCAACCGAGAAGGGAAGACGGGCCTTGTCCCTGTAGAGACTCCCAAAAGGTTGTATTGACACTTATGTTTGCAGCGCCAGCTGCGGTTGCATTAGCAACTTCACAGAAACCCGTGACATTATAGGCATAACATATTTCCATTGACCTTATTGTTAAATCCATAAGTTTCAGTTTTGTGTTACCCAAATACATGTAGCTCTCAAAAATCATACTGAAAAGGAAGGGCATGAAGCTCACAAATAGCAGCAAGAGAACATTAACAAAAATTCCGAAAATACTTACCATAGTCTGAATTTCAGCTATTTCCCTGTCCTGCCTAAGTTTTTTATCCACAAGCTGAAACCAATCACACAATTAAATTATTTCAGTTTGTTAAAAAAGTCGCTCTGGAACGTCACTTATTTAGCAAAGCCGCTGGAAACTAAAAAAATAAAACAGTGGCATCAGGTGATTACTCGCCCGTGCCGGATTTATACCTGAACAGGAAGCCGAACAAACCTTTAATCTTCCTTTCGGATTGAATTTTCTCTTGGATTTGTTCAAGATTCTGCTCCATGTTCTGAATCTGTTCCCGTATCATAGCCCTGACAGCTTCATCGCTGACATTGGCGAGCTTCTGCTCCATTTCAGTTATTCTGGACCTAACCTGGTTCATCTGCTGCTCCATCTCATCCACCGCTTCCTGGTCTGCTCCGATAAAGAATTTGACCAGGATGCTACGGGACTGAACTCTCTCTTCAGCCTGAACCATCAGTTTCACAGACTCATTCATGTTCCGGGCGACGGTTCTCACCTGCTGGCCGATTGGTCCTTCCATCAACTCTGCAGTTTCAAGCAGGCCATGAACATATGCCTGAACCTGGTAGCCGTGGACATTCCTGACCCGGGCTTTGGTGGAACCGGCTGTCTGATTGATCCTGAGCTGAATCTGCTCCCGTATCCGATAGAGCTCCATGCCTTTTTCGGTTGAAGTATCAATGGTGACGCCCCCTATCCTGTAGGTGGCCGGAACTGCTGTAACTGAAGAACCCCCTGTGGTTCCCTCGTTGCCTGGGTATCCCCTGCCTGTAGTTTCCGAGGCAAAGACGACTGCACTGAAGGCCAGAAAACCCACCAATAGTGCCAAAATTTTAGTATTGTTCATAAAAATGCCACTGTCCTGTTATTAAAAAGATTTCTTGGAAATTCTGCTTTAGAAGCTGTTAAAACTCATGTAGCGGGGGTATACGTGCCAGTAAATGTGGGGCTCCCAGTTACCGAGGAGTTCATAGTAAAAAAGGGAAAAAATCAGGGCGCCGAAGGCAGCCCAAATCCTGTTGCGGTGTCGTCACCTGCAGTCCATATATCGGTTGAAACAGATTGCAGATATTCGCGAGTTGTATCTGCGCTTCCCTGCCAGAGCTTGGCAGCCAGTCCGCTTATGTGCGGTGTCGCCATTGAAGTCCCTGACATAGTGGTGTAGCATCCGTCGTTGTTGGTTGAATAGATGCTGACTCCGGGTGCTCCGAATTCAACTTCATTCTCTTCAACCACATAGTCTCCGTCGTTAATACCACGGGATGACCAGTCAGGCACATTGTCACTGGAGTCCGTTGCTCCAACTGCAATCACCTTGTGATAGGCTGCTGGGTAGTCTATGCTTCCGTCTGCGGGTCCATCGTTGCCGGCGGCTGCGACCACCATAACGCCATTGGAAACAGCGTAGTCAATAGCAGCCAGGACCTGGCTGTCAGGGGTGTTGCCTCCAATACTCATGGAGGTTATGTTCGCCCCGTTGTCGGTTGCATAGTAGATGCCTGCTGATATGTCGTCACCGTAGCAGTTGCCCCGCCTGTCACAGACTTTCACTGCAATCAGACCAGCTTCCGGAGCTACGCCGTAGATACCTAAACCGTCTGTGCCTCCGTTGGCCAAGATATTCCCACTACATGGGTGCCGTGCCCGTGAAAGTCCTCGCAGCTTTTTCTGTCGGGGGAAAGTGCGTCACCTTCGACACGCATCTGAGGATGTTGCCGGACAGGTCCAGATGGCCCTGGTTGACCCCTGTGTCAAGAACTGCAACTACTGTTCCTGCTCCGCCGGAGCCGCCATTCACTCTCTCAACACCCCATGGGTACTGATCTGAGGGATAGCAACTCCTTTCTTCAGGGGTGGGTTCTTCGTGGTTATTCTTGCAGTCGGCGCAGCTGGGTTTTCACCGAGTTCCGATTCACAAACACCGTTGTTGTTGCAGAACGGTTTGGTGATGCTAAAAATCCCCACCGGTTCCGTTTCAATTCCCAATACTTCCAAGGCCCTAAGCTGTCCCTGATTCAGTTCCGCTGAGAAGGCTCCGGGGAAGTTGTGCACGGAGCCGAATATGGCCCGGACCACCCTGCTGTCAGTTTTGACATAGTAACGGTCGGCCATAACCGGAACGGCCAGAAACACGAAAGCAAAAACAATTGAAAGTTTCTTCATATATTTTACAGGAGACATCAGCTTAAAAAAAACTTTCAAAAAACTGATTTTGACACGGTTGAGCCGGCAAAACACTGTCTTTTTGTATCAGCATTAGAAGGGGGTCTGGGTCCCTCTCTAAACTCCTTACGGGCTTAAAATGTAACTTGGGATTTCGTCCATTGTTTCCCATTCTTCAATCTTCCCGTCCCCGTTGATGACAACGCGGTAATATTTTCCCTCGCCGTCCTTCAAGTAGATGGCCCAGTGCTTGAACTCCTTTTTGCTCGCCACGAGCTTGGTCCTTTTGCCCGTGACCTTTTTTATGTGCTCTTTGGCAATCTTCTCGGCCTTGTCAACGTCAAGACCGAACCTGACCCGTTCGATGTATTTCCTCCTCTCCTCCTCGATCCCGAGCATCCTTTCCTTTTTCCAGGTTTTGTAGAGCTGGTCCAGTATTATTCCCACCGCCCCAGCGACCAGCAATGCTGTCCCGACCCGGACATAGAGCTGGGTCCATGTCTGGAAAGGTGCCAGGAAAGGAATGCGGCTGGAGAGGAACACAACAAGCAGGAGTATGGCACCGACAATTGTGAGGAGCAGCGACACCCCGAACAGCCCCTTTTGCCAGAACCACCTGCCGCTTTTTCTCAGCCGGACGCTGAGCCACAGCAAAATCAGGAAACCCAGCAGGGCGACAAGGACCGTTTCAATCGCGACCACAACATTCCCCACCGCTTGAGGATTTAAACATTTACCTGCCTGCCGGCTTACCTGCGACCGAAGAGGCTGAGAATCCTTGAAAGCAACCCCCGCGGTGGCGGCTCCCAGCTGACTTCCCCTATGGCTGCCGCAACTTCCATTATACCTTCGACTCCCGGGCTTCCAGGGCTGGAAATAACAGCCGGCACACCATACCCGAGTGAACGGCGGATTTTCTCGTCCTCCGGGACGACCCCCAGGAGTGGCACACCCTTGAGGAAGCTCTGCACCTCCTCCGGGTGGAGTTCGTAGTCAAACCCCCTGTAGAAGTTCAGCACTATCCCACCAATTTCGGCCTTTCTCCTTTTGAGCAGGTCCTGGGTCCGCTTCGCCTCCATCATGCCTGATACGGCAGGTGTGCCCACGATTATGCATTCGTCCATCGCTTTGATTATCCCTGCCGTTTCCTTTCCGAGCCAGGGAGGTGTGTCCACGAGAATGAAGTCATAGTCGTTTTTGAGCGGTTTTATGAACTTTTTGAAGTTCTTGAATGTGGAAGTCTGCTGATCCGGATGGAAAGGCCCCGGGATAATGGACACGCCTGTCCTCGGGTCCTTGTAAACCGTTTTTTCAGGGGGTAGCTTCCCGCTCAGCATGTCCTTTATGTGGACGGGGGGGTTCAGCAGGCCGAAGTGGCTGGAAAGGTCGGCTCCGAGTATGTGCGTGTCAACCAGAAGGACCTCGAAGTCGAACTCGTGCTTCAGCGTGGCCCCGACATTGGCTGTCATGGTGGTCTTCCCGACCCCACCTTTGGTCGAGAAGAACCCCAGTATGTCCCCCACAGCATAAGGAGAATCGGTCATTTAAAATAACTGCTCAATTCCTGCTCAATGCCGCCTTGACAAGCCCGAGGAACAGGGGATGCGGTTTCAGGGGCCGGCTTTTGAATTCAGGGTGGAACTGCACGCCGATAAAGAACTGTCCCGGTATTTCCAGCACTTCTATTGTTTCATCGCAGGGTGCGATTCCTGTGAACTTCATCCCCTTTGCCTCCAGTGCCTCCCTGTATCTGGGGTTCAGTCCATAGCGGTGGCGGTGTCTCTCTGACACACGGGTGGAACCGTAGAGCTTTGCTGCCAGGCTACCCTTTTCGAGCACCACTTCAATTGCTCCGAGTCGCATGGTCCCCCCGAGAACGTCCTGTCGGGCTTCCCAGTGGGGAACAATTACAGGTTCCTTGGTGTTGGGTTCAAACTCCGTGCTGTTGGCTTCCAGTCCGAGCTCGGTTCGTGCGAACTCCACCACGGCCAGCTGGAAACCCAGGCAAAGCCCGAGCCATGGGAGCTTGTGCTTGCGGGCCCAGTTTATTGCCCGGATTTTCCCTTCAGTCCCCCTCTCGCCGAAACCCCCCGGCGTTATCATGGCATCCAGTCCCTGCAGTTCCTTCTCTTTGAAGTTCTCGGAGTCTATCCACACTACCCTTACGTTTGCCCCCGCCGCGGCCCCGGCGTGCACCAGAGCCTGTGTGATGCTGAGGTAGGTGTCTCCGCGCGAGTATTTTCCAACTATCCCCACATGGATCTCCTTGCCCTTTCCGAGCGACTCCACAAATCTCTTCCAGGCTGTGAGCTCCGGTTCCTTCACGTCCAGTCCCAGCTTTCTCTGGATTATCCGGTGTATGCCCTCCTTGGCGAGGTGCAGTGGCAGCTTGTAGGTGCTGTCCAGCGTGGGGTTGCTTATCACTGCCCCCTCCTCGACATCGCAGAACAGGGCTATCTTGCGCTTTGTTTTCTCGGTCAGAAGCTTGTCGCATCTTCCCACCACAATATCCGGCACTATGCCCATGCCCCGCAGGGCTATGACGCTGTGCTGTGTGGGCTTGGTCTTCTGGTCAATCCCAAGCAGGGGAATGTAGGTGAGGTGAACATTCACAAGTTTCTCCTCATTTTTTAGCTGCCGCAGGGCTTCCAGGAAAGTCATGCCCTCAATATCGCCGACGGTTCCACCGACCTCAACTATCAGGATGTCCCTCCCTTTTGCCAGTCCCCGCAACGTTTCCTTTATCTCGTTGGTTATGTGCGGCACAATCTGGACGGTCTTGCCAAGGAAACTGCCCTTGCGCTCCTTTTCAATCACGGAGGAGAATATCTTTCCGGTTGTGAGATTGTGGTCCTTTGTCAGCCCGTTGTCGAGGAAACGCTCATAGTGCCCGAAGTCAAGGTCGGTTTCCCCACCGTCGTCCAGCACAAACACCTCCCCGTGCTCGAACGGGCTCAGGGTGCCGGGGTCCACATTCAGGTAGGGGTCTATCTTGACGACAGTCACGTTGTAACCGCATGACTTGAGTATGCGCCCGATGCTTGCGGACAGAATGCCTTTGCCGATTCCGCTCATGACCCCGCCGGTAATGACAATGTATCGTGGCATTTACAAATGAGCCTGGGAAAGATTTATGCTTTAAGGTATTTTTTGAGCAACTCGCAGGGTTCCCTCTCCGGGCACACACCTGTCTTGCACTTCGGTCCTATCAGCTCCCCGACCCCGGGCAGTTTTTCATTTATTTGCCTTGCCAGCTCATAGACCATGGCTCGAATCTCATAGTCCGCTGTGGAGCACATGCGGACACCAAAGAAACCGAAGGGGTGGAGCAGGTGGTAGCCATTGAGTGTGATGGAGAACCTCAGTTTCACGGAATGCGGCACCAGATAAACGGCCTCCTCCACGCCGACTTTCCCGGCATATTTCTCGAATCCCTCCAGAGCTGTGGCGACCGCCTGCAGGTAGTCCTCGCCTGCCAGCGGCGGGATGTGAATCCACCTTGGGCGCTCTCCCTTCCCCAGGGAATTCAGCTCGTCGAAGGCCCTGTCGGCTGCCCTGTAAATGGATTCCGCCTTCTGCAGCACGGTCCGGTGTCGCTTGACTTCGTTCCACATCGCTATGGAACCGGAAACCACGGCACGCACATTTACGAGGTCTATCACTTCTTCAGAGAGCTCGAACCAGTCTCCCTGATGCAGCTCCTTGATGCGGGATCTGGCTTCCAGACCTTCACGCTCCTTCCATTTCTTTATGTGAAATATGTTGGGATGATGATAGAAGAGTGAAGGCCTGCCTGCTGCTGCCTCATGGAGGATGGGTGACTTTTCCTTCAGGTGGTTCCTCATCTTTTTGGCTATCAGGTTGATCTCTGCAGGGACGTGGTCCCCTCCCATGTGCAGGAGCTCCTCGGCGGAGTATTTGAAAAACCCGTGGGAACGGAACCCTATGGGAAGGACCTTTCTTGCCTGATCCTTGGACTTGCCCCACATCTCATGGTAGAGCCTCAGGGAGGGTAGCACATGCTTTATGGCATTTTCTGGGAGTTCATCAGACAGCACGAGGTCCTCCTCCCCAATCTCTATTCTCCGGGAGCTGAATATGAGGTATGAGCCGAAGGGGAAGCTGCTGAAGTAGAGGTCCACCAGACGGCTTCCGCCAACTTCAAAGAAAAACACAGGTGTGGTTGTCAGGGAAGCATGCCCCCTCCTTGTGGACTCCCTGTGAATGGCCCTCACCTTTTTCTTTTTCAGCTTGCCAGCCTTGTCCCGTATCGAGCCTTTTTTGAATACCAGCAGGCTTGTGGCGGCTACCAGCTCGTCGATTCCCAGCTTGCCGTCCCTGGGACCATAGTCAACCAGCCGGAGCTCGAGAGCCTCGCTAACCTTCATTCGACCACTCCCATGTGTAGTGGATCTGCTGGAACTCCTTCCGGAGGGCTATTACATCCTTCTTGACCTTCTGGGGCTCCTCACCCTTCAGCACCACACGGGCAATAAGTTCCGCTATCTCCTCCATCTCGTCCCTCTTCATCCCGAACCGTGTCATCTCCTGCACTCCAATGCGGAGACCGCTCGGGTTTTCCACCGCCCCCGGGTCGTCCCACGGCAGGAGGTTTTTGTTCAGTATTATGTTGGCTTTTTCGAGTTTTCTCGCCGGTTCTTTTCCACCCCCTTGCTTGCGCATGTCCACCACCACTTGATGGCTTTCTGTGAACCCGCGCTCCTCCGCCACGACATCAAAACCCAGGTCATAGAGTGATTCCGCCAGCCGCTTTGCATTCCGCAGCACCTGGCGCGAGTAGGCGCGCCCGAACTCCCGCATCTCATAAAAGGCCACAAGCAGGGCAGGGATCCTGTGCAGGTGGTGGTTACTGAGTATTCTCGGGAATATTGCCTGCTCGACCCTTTCCCAGCCCTCCCCGTCCCGGCTTATGATGATTCCCCCCTGTGGTCCGGGAAATGTCTTGTGCGTGGATGAGGTGATGAGGTCTGCTCCTTCCCTGAAGGGCTTCTGAAATTCCCCTGAAAAGATGAGCCCGAACACATGAGCGGCATCATAGATGAGGGGGCAGCCCACGTTTTTGCAGGTTTCTGCGATCCCTTCAATCTCGAGGGGGAACGGAATGAGCGAAGCGCCCACCACCGCCAGCCTCGGTTTGGCGCATTCTATCAGCTTGCTTGCCAGGTCCACGTCTATGCGCCACTCCTCAGCGTCAAAGGGCAGTTCCATGGTATTGAGCCCCAGTATCCCCCCGGCCACTCCCCCTTTGGTGTGGCTTGAATGCGCGCCGCACGGCACTGAGAGGCTTGCCAGGAGATGCCCCCGCTTTGTGAATGCCCTCATCGCGGCCATATTGGCTATTGCCCCTGATATCGGGCGGACATCAGCCTTTTTTCCCCCCAGTGCCCTGGCGAACTCCCTGTTCGCGAGCTCTTCCAGCTCATCTATCACCCGGGTCCCCTGGTAACCGCGCTGGTAGGGGAGACCCTCAGCATACCTGTGGGAAAAATCACTCTTGTATGCCATATCTACCCAGGAACTGGTCACATTTTCACTGGCTATCAGGTTTATGCACTCCCGCCTCCACTTGTTTTGCTCAGCCACCTTCTCAAAAACAAAATCCCGTCCCGACATGGGAGTTGCAACGCCGGGGTATTAAATAGAAATCTGCACTACAATAGCTTTTTTAACCCCGTGGCGGGATAATCCCATGGAAGCGGGGTAGGGCAGTCTGGAGTGCCCGCCGGGCTCATAACCCGGAGGTCGGAGGTTCAAATCCTTCCCCCGCTATGGTGCTCCCATGAAGTTCGTCCGCGACCCCGTTCACGGGGAGATTTCAATCCCGGATGGGTTCCTGCCCATTGTTGACCACCCCCTCTTCCAGAGATTGCGGGGTATAAAGCAGCTGGGAATAACCTACCTTGTTTATCCCGGAGCCACCCACAGCCGATTTTCACACTGTCTCGGCGCCTTCCACATAGCGAAGAGCTTCGGTGACGAGAGAATAATGCTTTACGCCCTGGTGCATGATGTGGGGCATGCTCCCCTTTCGCATGTGGTGGAATCCGCCTTGAAGAAGGTGAGGGTGAGCTTTGACCATGACGACTACCTTCGCAAGTATCTGAAGGAACTTCTTTCCGGCACCACCTTCACACTGCAGGACCTCCGTAAGGCCCGGAGGAAGGCCGCTCTTGTGGATGGTGACCTCGGTGTGGACCGCATGGACTATCTCATCCGTGACAGCTATTACACCGGTGTGACCGCCGGGAACATTCCCTGGCAGAGACTTGTGAGGCTGATGAAGGTGAAGGGCGGCAAGACCATAATTGACCCGAAGGTCGTGGAGTCCGTGGAGCATTTTTTCATAGCGAGGTTCATCATGGGTTCGACTGTTTACATGCACAAGACCGTGCTTATAGCCCAGGGGATGTTCCAGAAGGCACTCAAACACCTGCTGAAGGATATGAGCTACAAGGAAATTGTGGAGATGGATGATGCGGGTCTGGTGGCGGCACTCCGTTCAAACGAGAAGGCCAGGGAGATGTGGGGTAAAATAGAGTCTCGCAACCTCTACAAGCTTGTCAGGAAGTACGGATCGGAGAAGGAGGCCAAGGAGGACTACCGAAAGCTTGTTGACCAGCTGGGCGAGGATGCGGTGGTGATGGGCAAGCGCGGGAAGTGGTACAAGCCCATAAGGGTGTCCCTGGAAACGGGAGAGCGTCTGCAGCGCGTCTCCCCGCTGGTCAGCTCGCTGATGAAGTCCGACCGCAAAAAGGAATATCACTTCGTGGCCGTGGACCGCTCCCAGTTCCGGAAGGCCAGCAAGCTTCTGAAGTAATAATTACTCCTCGAGAGGAGCAGAGGAAGGGTAAAAGCAACTCTGTGGATTATACGGCCAATAACAGCTTCAAGCCCTCCATTATCAGGACCCCCACCAGGAAAAGCAGGAAGTTGTTCAGCGGTGCCCTGTGGTGGAGTTCCGGGAGCAGGTCAACCGCGGCTATGTAGATGAAACCGCCTGCCGCCAGTGCTATCAAGAAGGGCTTGTATGCCGCGCCCAGGAAATATCCTGCCAGACCACCGAGCAGGCAGGTTGCCTGGCTCAGGAATGTCCACAGGGTGGCGCTTGTTCTTGAAAAGCCACCGTGTATGAGGACGGCGAAGTTCCCTATCTCCTGTGGCACCTCATGCGCTATTATTGCCAGGGTGGTGGTCCACCCCAGTGCCGCGTCAACAAGAAAGGCCGAGGCTATTACGAGTCCATCCACCACATTGTGCAGGGCATCGCCAATTACCACGAGCCATCCCACGGAGTGCTTGTCACACTTCAGGTTGTGGCAGTGCTTCCAGCTGAGCAGCCTTTCGGACAGGAAGAAGCCCAGAAAACCCACAACGGCCAGCTCGCCCGCCGCCGCAGTCAGCTCCATGGCCTCAGGCAGCAGGTGCAGGAAGGCTCCACCTATCATGGCACCCGCGGCGAATGCCACCAGATAGTCCACAATCCGCTGGAGTTTTTCCTGGCTGAATGGCAGTGAAAACACCCCAACAAGCCCAACGAGGCTGTCCACAACAGTGGCCAGCAATATGTTGCCGAGCACCCCTTGATTTGTCGTGGTAGCTAAAAAGCCTGTCGGCACGTTTTTATACTCCCTTGTCTCCCCGTTCCATGAAATGGCTCGTTGCTTTGCTGGTTATGGGTGCGGCCTTCGCCACTTCTGTGAGGGTTCTGGACACTGAGCTGGGATATGTCGATGTTTCCGGTGTGAAGCTGGCGGGGGAGGTCTATGAGCTGGAAACGCTGTCCCCTGTGATCAAGGCTGTTGCGACCCGGGAGTTTGTGGCGGAGAACTATTCTGTGAGGGTCAATCCACGCAACATTGAGCGCCTTGCCATTGAGATGGGTTTCCCGCTCTCGGGGGACCTCGGTGTGGTAGTCCACCCCGGGAAGGTGGAGCAGACCGCTGAGCTTCCTGAGATTGCATGCGGGAATTACCGCATTGATGGTGAGGCTTACTACACCGTGAACGGCACTCTGAAAAGGTTTCAGGACACCGTCCACGTCCGGCTTCCGTGCAGGGATTTGAAGTCGCGGATTGTGTTCGGTCTCCTGTCTAGGCTTCCGTACCCAGTTCTGCGGGCAATTGCGGGATGGTTCGGCTTCCTGTAACCTCCCCGTTTTTCACTTCTTTTCTGAAGTGCCTGTAAAACAGAAATGTTGAGGCGAAGAGCAGGAGTCCTGCCACGAAGGAGGTCATGAAGCCAACATTCTCAACCACGAAGCCGCTCACGGCACTGGTTATGGAATAGACCAGCAGGCGCAGGGAGAGCTGGGTGCCGTATATCTCCTCACCGAGCTTCAGGCCGGAATACTCGAAGAATATCATGATGAAGCCCCATGCCAGCCCCTCCAGGAAGTAGAACAGCAGGAGCAGGGGGAAGTCGTGTAACCTCGCAGAGGCCAGAAGTGCAAAATAGGCAAGCACTCTGAATGGATACCCGTAGAGATATGCCTTGTGCCTGGCCCTCCCGGCCAGTCTGTTGAGGGCGGCACTTGTGGAAGCATCTATGAAATAGCACAGGTAAATGAGGTTCGGGGCGTTGAAGACCTGCTTGAGGAAGGTTGGGATCTGCGGAAAGGTCAGGCCGGATGAGAGGGCAAAGACCGCCCCGAACAGGTAGAGAGACAGTGCCCGTCGATCCACTTTTAGCTTCGGTACAGCGACCTTTTGCAGGCCACCCGTGTGGAGGACCCACATCCCGAACCTCTCGAATTCTTTGAGTCCGTTCACCACACCCCCTCCGACGCTCGACCTCACAGCTATTGTGACCAGTGGAAGTGAAAACAGGGTAAGGCTGGCAAGCAGGAGAACAAGCTGGCGGAGTGTCAGCAGTTCAACCCCAAAGAACCCGAGGACAAGTCCCAGGGCCCACGCCGCACCGCTTATCTGTTCCAGCCTTCCAAGTGCCCTCCCAAGGCTCCCCTTTCTCCGCTTTAATTCAGCCAGGACTGCAAAATATGAGGCCTGGGGGAAAAAGGCAAGGACAAAAACTGCCAGGTATAGCACCTCCGGAACCATGAGGAGTGACAGCCCGGAAAAGAGTCCCAGGTAACCCAGAATCACGAGGTATTTCCGGTTTGTTACGGGAGCGAACTTGCTCCACACCAGGGGCCCAAGAAAGAGCCCCATGAGGTGAATGGAACTGACCAGTCCCACCTCAACCGCGCCTTTCCCCATCGACAGAATCAGCAGCGGGGGCAGGAAACTGTATGCGGCAAATATCAGCTTGTAGGGTATCAGGCTCAGCAGTTCGTTCACAACTATCAGCCGGGCTCCTACAAATATGCTTTTTGTCACCGTTAGGGACAACAAAGAAAAATAAATTCACACCCGATGGAGTTCCATGAATGTGCTTGAGATTATGGAGTACAACAGGAGAAACAGTTACCTCTACGAGGTTGTGGGGGACAAAGAATTTGTTGATCATTACGTAGGGGAGAGGGGGAAGTTCATGAAACTCGCAGAAGAGGTGGGTGGCACGTACCCCATGACTAAAAAAGAGGAGAAACTTATTAGGGAGATTGAGTGGACCAAAGCTGTCTGTGGGCTGGTTGAGGCGTGCTGCAGGTTTTATTGTGCGCACCGTCCTGTTTCCGGGGTTGCGGACGATGAGCAGAGGAAATTCTATCGGGAGCGGATGGAGCGGCTCATAAAGGACTTCCAAAAATTTTATAGGAGGTGATCCGGTGGGCTACCTGAGAAGGCTGTTCGGGCTCAAGGAACGGAAGCCGTCGCCTCACGACATTTACAGGGGTCTTGAGCAGCTGCGGAAGGTTGTGAGCAAGTTTGAGAGGGCAACAACCCGTTTCCTGGTGGGGGCAATCCAGTCCTATTATGCCCTCCCGGATGGAAAAGAAAAAAAGGCATTAAGGGAAGAAATCAAAAAATACAGGGAGTTCCGGGGAGAAATACTGGAAGAACTTGGAAGGAAACTTGAGGGATTCAAGAGCGAATATTATGCGAAAGCTCTTGGGTATGACACTCCACGCACCATAGAGGACGCACTCCGGAGCATGGAAGAGCTCAGGCGGCGGATAAGGTCAAGATACCTGAAGTGATTTGCAACTACAAAATTAATATAAATTCCCGGTGAGTATGGTTCCATGAAGAAACCTGTCGGTGAAGAATGGAAGAGGGTGGGGAAAGACCTGCTTATTTATTACGGTCTGGAGGGCGAACTGGTTGATATGCTTGGGGACTCAAAGAGTTACGAGAGAGTGGCATCCGAGATAGGCTTGATTGATTTCTGGAACGGTCCGGCCGACAAGGTTATTCAGAGCATGTGTATCTGGATGAAGGACTTCAAAGAGGACCCTGACAAGATAAGTGATGTACTATACAATATAGCCTGGATTGTTCAGAAGATATCCAGCACCAAGGATGAGAAGGATAAGGCGGAGGTTCGCCAGGCTATCAATAAGCTGACGGACCTGCTTGTGGAGATAAGCAAGAAGTACCACCCGAAGCCCGACGAGAAGCCCGACGAGTACGTGAATTTCATCAGTAGACTCAGGGAGGTCGCTCCGCCAGGGGATGCGAAAAAATTCGAAGAATATGTTATGGCAGTGAAAGAGAAAATCAGCGAATCGGGCAGTTTTGAGTCTTACAGGTCCGTGCTTGAGAGGTACAGTGTGGAGGGTTGAAAATGTATCACCAAGACGTGAAGAGTAAGGAGTACAAGCCGATAGATGCGGGGGAGATAACAAAAAAGCTAGATCTGGCGCTTGCAAGGAACATAAGAAGGTCCAACAAGTTGTTTGACAGGGGATATATCTGTCCAGAGGACCACAAATGGAACCGGAATGCATTGAGAAAATATCGTGAACTGGTCAAAGGGCTCAGCGAGCATCCGACCCCGGAACTCCTTGAAAAAGCCGAGGAGTTTATCGAGGAACTGGACACCCGGTATAGGTGAGGTGTTATGGTCGATAAAACATCTGCTGAGGGGGATGTTTTTGATTTCTTGAAGTCCCTGGGTCCCACCACAGACGAGGAAAGGAAGAGGTTGGAAGAAGCGGTCCGTGAATACTCCCGGAAAATGGAGGAATGTGAGAGCTTCTGGGAGAATTACAGGAAGCTTTCAGAAAAGCTCGGTTCGGACCCGGAGCTGGCTGGTACTGTGGTGAAAGAGGGTGAGCGGTGGTTTGAAGATGTGGCCGGGGACTATGAGCTGTATGTCTTTGTTCTGGAGAAGCTGGGCGATTTGAAGGAAAAGTCCGCTCCTGTGGCCCGCAAAGCCGCGGCCAATCTGGACACCATACTGTCGCATCTCAGCCAGCGTTATGACATGAAGAACTTTCTGGGATTCTTTAACAGGAAAAATTTTGCGGGCCTGATTGGCGGTTTCCTCGACGGCATAGGGATGCTGGCGGAGTCAAATGAAAAAGCTGCAGAGTTTGCACTCGATTATGCCTACAGGTGGCCTCTGAACACCAGGGCAAATGAGGTGTGGAGAGGCTATATATGCCCGCCGGGCCAGAGCCTTTGTGGTGACTATCTCCGGTTGATGAAGATTCTAAAGGAGGTTGCAGAGTCGCAGAAAAGAAAGGCTTGGGAAGGCCTGATAAAGAACACGGAGGACATGCTTAAGGAGCTGGAAGGCGATGTCAGGCGGTATTTCGAAAAAGTCAAGGGGGAATTCGGCATAAATGGAAAATACCTTGAGGGCCCGATGGACTGGCTTGAGTATGATGGGGAATACCTGGGCCGCTTCACAGTGTCGGATTCCCATATAGGAGAGGAATACGCTGAGAAGTTCAACAGAAGTTTCGGGAACGCCGTTCATTACCTGAAGAGATACTGGTATTTTGGGAGGAATTCCCCCGGATGCACAAACCCGAAGCCGGTTGAAGGGGCACTGAAGGCACTTATAGACTTCGGGAGCGACTTGGCCCGTGATATCAGGGGTTACCGTGCGGGTTCCTCCAAGCCCGGAAAGCTCGAAGAAATACACCAGAAGATTGAAGAATTTTCTGCCATGGTTAATAACTACAGGGAAAATTTCTGTATCTGAATGCGACCTGTTGTTGGGCCCACAGGGATTCGAACCCTGGACCTCTGGCTTATCAGACCAGCGCTCTAACCGACTGAGCTATGGGCCCACTGTATTTTCCTGTGCTTCTTGTTTAAAAACAATTCCGCGGGGTCAGGCAAGGGTCAGCACAGCCAGCACGACCGCAACTGATAGGAGCTCGGAGCTCGGGAAGCTGAGCCCGAGGTAGGGTGCCAGGAAAGCTGTTGCCAGCAGCTGAATACCGACAGTGGCAAGCAGGAAGGCAAGGGCAGTCTTGAGGCCGCGTGACCTGTACTTCCTCCGAATAACGGGCTGATAGCCTATCTCCGAGAGAATCAGGGTGTTGAGTGCTGCCGTTTTTCCCCACTTCAAAAAACTCCCCACCGTTCCTGCGGCCAATATTGCGCCGACTGAACCTACCTTCTTCCAGAGCTCGTCGGTGAGTATATTCTTGTTTTTTCCCTCGGTGGGGTTCCGGTCATATGCAAAAGCGAGGGCTGGAAGGCTGTCCGTGACCAGATTCATCCAGAGTATCTGCACGGGTTTGAACAGGACTTCTCCGAACAGCATGCTGGTTGAGATTGCAAGAATCTCGGCGGCGTTCATCCCGAGAAGGTATTGTGTCGCTTTCCTCACATTGACAAACACGTTCCGCCCCTCTCTTGCGGCTTCCACAATCGTGTTGAGGTTGTCATCGAGCAGCACAATATCCGCCGCTTCCTTGGCTATCTCGGTTCCGGACCCCAGGGCGATTCCAATATCAGCTTTCTTCAGGGCGGGGGCATCATTGACACCATCCCCTGTCATTCCCACCTTGAGCCCCCTTTTCTGCAGCTCTTCCACAATCCGCAGTTTATCCTCTGGAGTAACCCTCGCGAATATGGAGGCATCTGCGACCTCAGTTTCGGAGAACCCGTTTTCGCCAAAATCGACCACCTTTCCGGATATGCCAACCTGCTCGGCTATCGCCCTGGCAGTTTCCGGGTGGTCCCCTGTTATCATCCGGACATCAATGCCAAGCTCCTTGGCTGTGGCAATCACCTTTTCCACACCCTTCCTTGGGGGGTCATAGAGACCTACAAGTCCGTGAAGTTCCAGCTTCCCCTCATGAACGCCGGAGGCGAACGCAATCACCTTGAGACCGCGGGAAGCCATGTCATGAATGTCCTTCTCGAAGCCCGGGGGGAGCTTCTTGCAGTGCTTGGCAACCACCTCAGGTGCCCCTTTAAGGTACATCCTTCCTTTGAGAAAAGCGCGGGCGAACTTCTTATCCGGGTCGAAGGATTCGAAGGACTCCGGACGCTTTTTTCCAGCCCACTCCCGCAGGGCATTATCAAGCGGGTCCTTCAACTCCTGTGATGTCAGGGCCGCAGCAAGCTTGAGTGATTCCACGTCACCACAGGCTTCCTTGACAACCAGCCGGTTTTCCGTTATTGTTCCCGTCTTGTCCACACAGAGCACGTCCACCGAGCCGAGAGCCTCCACAGCCGGAAGACGCTTGACGATGGCGCGCCGGTCGGCCATCCGCTTGACGCCGATGGCAAGGCACATCGTTGAGAGGATTATCAGTCCTTCGGGGACTGCAGCCACGCCCAGGCTTATGCCCAGTTCGATCATCTTGAACAGTTCCTTCCCTTGGGCGATACCCACAACAGCTATGAGCAAAGACACGACCACCACAACCTTCCCGAGAAAGGCACTCAGGTTCTGGAGCTTCCTCTGGAAGGGTGTCGGTGTCTGCCCTTCTGACAGGCGGGAGATCTCACCTATCCGTGTGGACATGCCTGTGGCCATGACTTCAGCATGGGCGTTACCCTTCACCACCAGAGTTCCAGCATATACCATCTCTTTCTGTGACCTGAATACGGGAAGGCTCTCCCCGGTGAGCATGGACTCATCAAGACTCAGGCTGCCCATGACAATCCGGCAGTCCGCGGGGACCCTGTCCCCCGCTTCGAGAATCACAACATCCCCTGGCACGAGAAGACGGGCTTCGACCTCCTTGACTTCACCGTTCCTGAGAACCTTGCTTGTCACCCTTATGCGCTCCTTTATGCTCTCTATGGTCCGCTCTGCCTTGAACTCCTGAAGGAAGCCAAGGAATCCGTTCAGCAGCACGATGGCCACGATAAGGGCGGCGTCCAGGTGCTCACCGATAAAGTAGCTCAGCGTGGCTGCAGCAAGCAGGAGCAGCACGAGCGGGTCCCTGAACTGCCCGAACGCCAGCTTCAGGGCTTTGAACCTATCGACCCGCCTTACTTCATTCGGTCCGTGGCTGGTCAGTCTTTTCCGGGCTTCCTCTTCTGTGAGTCCCCACACCGAATTGCAAAATTTAAAGATTTATAAACCCCCCGCCGTCTCATGCCTATTTCAATCCTCTAGCAAATTTTTCCGCCTTTTCAAGGTCTTCCCTGTTAGGTCTCCCCTTATTTATTCCACCTATCAGCTTGAGAATCCCGTAGGTGTCCCAGCCCGGGCAGTTGAACTCCCCGACAATGTCAAAGCCCTTGCTTTTCAGGAGGTCCCTCAATTTCTTGTGGGCATTGGACGCGTACCCCCGCCGCTTCACCCCTGCCGTCGAGAAAATAAAGGCTTTCTTTCCCTTCATCGGGGGGAGGCCCTCGACAAATTTCAGGAGCGACTGGTGGTGTTTTGCAAAGTAGATGCCCGAACCAAACCCAATCAGCTTGAAGTCCTTGAGTTTCTCAACATTCGCTTCCCCCGCCTTCCAGAGCTTGGCCTTCAGAACCCTTCCCATGGCCTTGGCAACCTTCTCGGTATTGCCGTGGTGGATGGAAACATAGATTATGGCGGATTTCACAGCAGGAGTCAAGCGTATAATATTTAATCTTTTAGTGTCACCAGACTCTTAGCCAGGGTGGCCGAGTAGCGAGGCGGCAGACTGCAGATCTGCTTTACACGGGTGCAAATCCCGTCCCTGGCTCGCAGCCTTTGAAAGGTTGATTGGGGCCGGTGGTCTAGTGGAATGACGCCAGCTTCGCAAGTTGGAGGTCGGGGGTTCGACTCCCCCCCGGTCCATCAAGCTTTAACAAGGCTTGACCAAAAACCTGGTGTCCGAAGGACACTCTAATGCGGATCAACCGGGCACCGGTTGGCATCAACGAAACCGAGCGGGTCCCGAGCGAAGGGTTGAGTTGCGGGGGTGCCGGAGTCAGGTCAAACGGGCTGGATTCAGGCTCCAGTGGCTAGTGCCTGCGAGGGTTCAAATCCCTCCCCCCGCACTCCGCGCATCTCAAAGCAACTGTTCGAACGGAGTTCGAGAGGCCCCACGAGCCGCTGCTCGTGTGGGAGGGTGGAGCGAAGCAAAAATGAGGGTGCCGGAGGCACCCTAATGCGGATCAACCGAGCATCGGTTGCCGTCAACGATTTCGCGACGAGGCGA
>CAYVAH010000013.1:0-17592 GCA_964449215.1 Candidatus Undinarchaeota archaeon
CCATTCCCCCCAAAGTTCTTGAATCCTATCATCTCCCAAAAGTCCTCGAAGCGGGGCGTTTGGGGCCCTACCATCAGGATCGATATCCCGATCATCCAGGGAGCCACACCCTTCTCTATAAAAGTCTTCAGGGTCACCCAACGGATTCCAGGGCATATTATGTCGTAGTTATATAACATTTATAATATTTACTATTCAATGATAACATCGTCCTGGAGACCGGGAACTTCTAGGCGGGCCAGCTTCTCGAACTCGTCAATCCTCTGCTCCAGACGGTAAAGGGCTTCCTTGCATTCGTTGTAGAGTGACCGGATACTGTAGTTCATAACCATCCGGCACGCCCCTGATATTTAAACCCCCCGCAGAACAGTGAGCCGTGAGGAAGTTCACCTTTGCTTATGTGGCCCTCCTGGCCCTTGTATCCTACGGAGCCCTGGCGCTTTTTTCGGAGGGCATAACTCTCCCGGGGTGGCGCATCGTGGCGGTGCTGTCGGCACTCACCATGGCGGACTACCTCATAAAGAGTTACAGGTGGAGGTTGCTTCTGAAACATTACGGGATGCACGTGTCTTTCGTGGAGGCGGTGAAGACCTACCTGGCCGGGCTGATGTTTATACTCACCCCTGCCAAGGTCGGTGAGGTCGTGAAAGCCGAGCTTATGAAAAAGAGGCATGGCTTCTCGAGGAAAAAGACCGCCTTCCTGACGCTGGTCGAGCGGGCATTCGACATGCTGGCCCATGTGATAATAGCCGGAGCAGGAGCGCTGCTCGTGGCAACCCAGTACCTCCAAAGCATCGGGGCGGCAGCCCTGCTGATGGTCATAGGTGTGGCGGGGCTGTATGCGTTCAGACACAGGCTCTCCTTCATCCGCGACGAGCTTGAGAGGTTACGCGACGTCAGGCTCGTGGCAGTGAGCCTGGTGCTGTCAGTGGTGTCCTGGGGACTCGAGGTCCTTGAACTCCTGTTGGCGGTCCTCTACTTTGGCAGGTCCATCACACTACCCCAAGCCGCCTTCGCATTTTCCGGCTCTCTGATCCTGGGTAACATAACCCTGCTACCGGGAGGGCTGGGAGCAACCGAGGTTAGCCTGGCAGGATTGCTCATGCTCTTTTCCATCAACAAGGGGCTTGCCTCCTCAATAACCATGCTCATCAGGTTCACCACCCTGTGGTTCGGCTTTCTTGTGGGGGCAGCCATGTGGTTCCTGACCTTCCACAAAAAACTTTGAGCATTCCCCGAAACCCAAAAAAAAGTTTATATAATTCTCAAAACTAAAGGGAACATGCGCAGGTTAGTTTTTTTGCTGGCCCTGGTCTTCAGCGCCGGTTTCGCTTCTCTGGTGTCGGCATCGATAAACCAGACAGTGTTCGTGGTCAATGACAGTTTGTTTGTGACGGGGGGTGTTGACTCCTCAACGGCTGTGAGCGTGGACCTCTATAGCGGGAGCTCCCTCGTCAAATCCACCAGCTCAACCGTGACGGGAACGTTCAACATGTCACTGTCCCTGAACGTGAGTGAAGGCGACTATGAAGCCAGGGTGTCCGATGGCACCAAGACCATCTATTTTCCCATAAAGTTGCTCGGGGAACGGCTGAATTTCATGACCTTCCTGATTCCTGGCATGAACCAGTTCATATACCAGAGCACACCGACCCAGATAACGACCGGTGGCGAAGGTGGGGGGAACTACACGGACCTGCTCACCCTCTCTCGATCCGGAACACTGTGGATGGGTTCAGATCCAAACCACACATATGTGCTTGTGGACACACGGAACAGCGGAGAATACGACACGCTCTACAAGGATGATGATAACCAGTTCCTCCTGTATAATGACAGTGAGGACAGCACAGGATATGTTGAGAAGAGCAGGAGGCTCTGGGACGTGTTCGACAGCTACGTCATTCCCTTCATGGACTCCTCCGGTTTCTTCCTCGCGAGGGCAACAGGTTCCCCGACATATGCTCCTGGCAGCACAGTTCATATGATAGTCATCACCACGAATGAAACAGATGACCGGGTTTCTAGGACAGTGAATGTTTCCCTCAGGGACCCCGATGGGGGGGTTCCAGTATACAGAACAGGAACAACCAACTTGGAGGGATACCTTTACCTCAACTTCACTGCCCCGGGTGCAGGACAGTACCTTGTGCTGGTAAATGGCAAACCCACAGAAAGCATCCTCGTCAAGACCATTGACCTGTTCGTCCAAGTCACTGACGAAGCGGGAAACCCAACGCGCTCTTTCAGACCAACGGGGGTGACAAAATTCGTCCTCTCCGGTAAAAGCAGCAGTGGACCTGTGGCACTGAGTTCCCCCGCCATGAAGGTAATCTATCCAAATGGCACCGTGAAAACCATCACATTAAAGGCAGATGGGATGACCTACAGGGGAGAACTTTCACTCAAGGGCTTGAAGCCCGGGGAGTATGGCGTCGAAGCCATTGCGAGTTCAGGCGGTGAAACACAAAAGGCCAAGGCGAGTTTCTCAATAATGACAGCAAAGCCGGAAGCCATGGCAATAAATCTTGACTACATCGACCAGTATTTGACTGTCAACAACTTCGGTCTGGGCAAGAACATTACAATCTTGGTCACTCTCTATAATCTCTCCAAACCAATGATGATGGGGGAACCCTGCGCGGGCGGGAGCTGTATCCCCCTGGACGAAGGCCCGGGAGGGGAAAGATGCTCGGACAGGATAAGCCTGGAATACGTGCTGGACGAATATGGGCAGAAAGTATCCTTCCCGGAAGTTTCAATAGTGAATGTCTCAGAAGCTGCACCACCCGGAGAGGAACCACCTGAAGGTGTGAAGAATCAGTGCATGGTGATAATCCAGACGGCCAACCAGTCCGGAAACTTCAAGGCATTCATCCGCATGGAACACCCGGAGTTCACCGGAGAACAAGCGGTGCCCTTCTCCCTAAAAGCGCTCTATGCCATCGGCAATCCTGTTGACTCAGAAGGAAACAACTTCGGGTTCTTCAAGCCTGGAGGAACCGTGAGGTTGCAACTGAAAGTGAAGAACCTCGGGACGGGTAACTGGGTTAAACCGGACGAAATATTGGACCCAAAGCTGGTGGAAGTCAGGCAGCTCTGGCCGGGTTACAAGGACATGTTTGAAGAACCGGGGTATAACAAGAGTGTGGCAAATGAGTCAATCAGCGACGGAATCCTGATGTTCACTGCCCCGAACTCAGAAGGGTTCTATGAGATAAAGTTCAGGTTCAAGGCAAATCTGAGTGACAACCTGGTGGATGGGGAGGGCAGCGCATCCATAAGCCTGAAAAAATATTTCATTGACGGTTTTGCCACAGACTTCTACACACCCGGGAGCAACGTGACCCTGAGCGTGAGTGTGGTTGACGCGGACAGCGCTGGCTGGGGGTCATCGTCCTGTACGGGGTGTATCGGGCTCACCGCCAATGTGAGCAAGCTGAGAAACGAACAGACCGGAAAAGTTTATGGTACAGGAGAGTTTTCCTACACTTCCACCGCAATAACAAGTTCCTCATCAGGACTATCAATAACAATACAGACCGGAAATCTCGACCCGGGATGGTATTCTGTTGAATACACACTCTACGACCCTGAAAACCCCTCTGCCACTTACATAGGATGGGGTGGTTTCGAGCTGCGAAATTTCTGGGTGAAGGTCATTCCCCTGAGACTTGAAGGGGGGAACTACACACCGAACTATGAAGGGCAGTACTCCAACTTCACAAACATAACTTTCGGCATAATAGTAGGCGGCCCGATGGGAGGGGAACAGCCGGACTCAGTCTCCATTTCCTCCTTCGGACTTGACGTGTTTGGATATACAGTCGATACTCCGTCAGTCATAACCAATCAGGGAACAGGATCGGTGTGCATGGAGGAAGGATGCCTGCCCATGTATCTCGTGACAGTCTGGGCAGATGCACCTCAGGACGGTCGCTACAGAGTGTCCTTCAAGGCAACGAAGGGAGTTAACTCCGACATAGGGACTGCCTGGATTGAGAAGTCCAGTTTTGGAGCGACGATCCTGTTTTACCCGGAGGACAGGAAATCGAGGTGGCCCGTTCCGTATGCAAGTGATGAAACCTTCCTCATAACCTTTGAAGGGTACAACGACACAGGAAAGCATGCGCTCAAGAATGTCACTGTGGACGAGCTGTTCAGCGAGAAAAAGGGCATGCCCGTGAAATTCAAGTACGGAGACAACTATTCAGTGAGCTGTGGTGGCTGGCAGTGCAACGTGTCATTCAACCTTACGGGTTTTGAAGGAAAGTACTTCATCGATTTCCAGGTGGAGGACCAGGACGGCAAAACAAAGTCCAGCTCCCTTGAAATAGTCATACGGGACAAGATACTGGCAATTCCCCAGCTGGTGGAGGCATTCTCTAACGGAGAGCTCAACCTCGAGCGGAGCTTCGGATGGCTCTACAACTCAGAGGACAGGTGCAACAACCGCATAGTATTGTCGCCAGACCAGTGCGACGTTGCCGGTTGGGAAGACACGCTCTGCCTGAGCGGAATGAACTTTGAACTGGCTGAAAACAAGACAGCAGGCACGACGTATTACGGGGGAATGTTTCTCGTGACCGAACCGGGATGGGATTTCTGGAACTGGAAGATGGCAGGTGCAACAGACCCGAAGAATGTTTACATAGTTTCCAATGGAACCAACTTCTGGGTCAACTCAAACGAAAGCTTCAAAGGTCTGCCCCGCCGGAAGGAGGGGGATATCTTCGAAATCAACGGGACCAACTGGACCGTTGCTAAGCTGGAAAACGGGGAAATTGTTGTCAGGGCCCCGGATGGAATATGTGGCAACTATGAGTCCTGCGATGAGTGGGGCTGCAATTCTCTACCACTAAAAGTCGTCCCGCCCCAGGGATATGAAAACTTCAGCAAGTATTATTTTGGTGAAGGAAACCTCTTCTGGGTAGATATGGGAATGAATATGAAGAGCTGTGCGGACAGCGAGTTTCCGTTCGCAGCATTCCACAACGGGACCCATCTGTGGGTCAGGGAACCCGCACTTATAGACGGAATCATGAAGGCCAACTTCTCGTCAGTGGCCCCGGCGGCGGAGGGCCAGACCATACAGCTGAATGGCTCCAGCTGGGAGATCGTCTTCCTCGACTCGAATGAAATTAAATTCAGAGCCGTGGACAGGTTGTTCTCCGGGCACCACATAAACGCGAGTAAAGCCAGGGGAAAGAAGGTGAAGATTGGAGAAATTCAAGAAAGCATGACCAATGATAAGTCCGGTTTTGAGACCGGTGTGGACCTCGACGGGGATGGCTTCACCAATGGCTCAATAACCTTTGTAATCTTCGAAGGGACAACTCCGGGGGTGTTCGATACCTTCGGATATGGGGTAACATCCTGCAACATAACTGACTATATTGATGTCAACTCCCCACGAACGCAAAGGCAGGTGGGAGATGGTGACAATCTCACCCTGCTATCGATAACATCTCTGGGTGACAGAGTCCTGCTCTATGCTGATAAACCGGGAGAAATGCCGTGGCTTGGAGAGTTCTCCAGCACCGGAACCTTCAAGGTCCCCGTGATAGTTACAGCGCCCAACGGGACATTTGTCAAGGCAAATGTCAGTGCCGACAAGTTCCGCAAGACCTCCGAATCAGGGGACATATTCATAAGCCTCACCCCCGCACCAAACACAACCATAGATGGTGTGGGTGAACTGACAATAAACGCCAGCGAGCTTGTTGCCCAGGGAGGAACCGGAAACTATTTCATAGGGCTTATCGCGAATGCCAGTGGGTCACTGATAAAGATGGAGGACTGGATGTGGCCAAACGTGTTCATCCGGACATTTTTCTCCAAGACGGACACAGGCAGGGGCACTTACCTGACAGGGTTCCAGAAATTCAAGTCATACAGAAGTGGATGGCCCATGCACCTGGAGGCGGATAATGAAACCGTAATAAGAGTTACCGAATTCAACTATGAAGATCCGTCTTCCTGTTCATTCACCCCTCCACCTGACAGAAACGTATCGGGAAGCAATCACACATACAGGTTGCTGGAGGACTACTGGATGTATGAGAACACAGGTAACAAGTCCAAGGCGTGGATAAAGAAAGGAAACTGTGACTTCTCGGGTGAAACCGCAATATCAGAAGGAGACACGTACAACTTTTCCTTCGGGGACGGAGCACTGGCACTTAAACTACTGAATGCCACCATAAACCAGACAAGGATAGGTGTTGCAGGAATCAGCTTCCCGGCAACCGAAAGGATGGAGGGGCAGTGGACGCTGGTCGGGATAAATGCCAGCGGAACGGTCATTGACCTCCTGATAGTGAATGAAACCATGGAGGTCTGCAAGGCCTTCAACCTGGAGGGCTGTGGCCACGCAGCTTACGTGTCATTCGACGGCAACTTCTCTGGAAGCTCAAAGTATTCGGTCGGAGAGAACTTCACCCCCGGACTTTACATCCAGTATGTGAGCCCGTGGGGAGAAATTGTAATGGTAGGGGAGGGAAGCGGCGGATTCATAACAGACCGTGGAGAAGACAATGCGAATCAGTCATACCTGCTCTACGATGAAAACGCCACCGGGATTGACCTGAACGGAGACGGCCTTTACACGAATGTCTCGGTGCTGCTGTTCGATGACAGAAAGAACGGAGAAGCAAAACAGACCTCAATCATGATTGATGATGATAATGAACTCATACCCAGGCTTTCGATATACAACTCCTCGGGCACCTTCAACTACGACTATGGGTCCGAAGAGCGGGAAGAGGAGGAAGGAAGCCTTCCGGAAGGCGGATGGTATGGGCACATGTTCAACGTTTTATGGGACATTCCGGAAGCCACAGAGGACTCGGTAATAATGTTCATGCACGGCACAACCCCCGGCAACAAAATTGTCACTCTTCTCGCCAGGATATATGACTTCTACGGCAACCCGGTCGCTGGCGCCAATGCAAGCATCGCAAAAATACGCCGGTTCGGGCTGGTGCCAAAGCTCCTCGTCGAGGGCAGTGACTATAATGTGACTCCTCTGATAAACACAACGACCCAGCAAGGCTACGCAATGTTTGACCTTGATGGGAACTGGGAAGAAGGGGAATACTGGATAAAGCTGAACGTGACAAAAGGAGGACAGTCAGACCTGATAGATGGCTGGATGCACATAGGATGGTGGTAAAATGAGAAAGGCAATCACACTTGGTTTGATGATGGTTCTGGTATCCGCAATGACCGTGAGCGTCGAACAGATAGGTGCGGATCCGGGAAAAATAATGAAAGGTGAACTGTTCACCGTAACAGCAAGTCAATGGACGGGGAGCTGCACCAGTGCAGCCATAGATTTCTCAAACTGCCCCGTATGTTCCCTGCAAAATGAGGATTCCGTAAAGCCCATAACAGGACAAACGGTATCCTGGACAAGTGTGGTTGCCAGCCAGACTGCTTCCAACCAGAAAATCTCCGTTTCGCTCAGCGGCTGCTCGCCCCCGGAAAGTGGAACCAGCTCGAGCTTCAACGTAATTCTGCCACCGGAAATCAGTGCAACTGTGTCCCCCTCTTCATTTTACAACCCATCAGGCTCAAAGCAGATAAGTCTGACCGTGGAAAACACCGGCGAGAACTCCGCTCAGGATGTTTATGCCTCAATATCCTTGCCCTCAGGGGTGTCCACCGGCGAAAGCACGAGCAAGAACCTCGGGGAAATTCCAGGCGGGGGGAGTACCGGCACCACCTGGACCGTTTCGTTTTCCAGCCCGACAACCTCAACCATAACTGTGACTGTCCAATCCTCAAATGCAGGCAGCACCCAGAGAACAATATCCATAACTGCCCCACCAAGCGGGGAAGATGGTGGAGGAGGAGAAACTCCGGGCTGGGTCCCGGGAGGTGGAACAACACTCAAGTATACGGTGGATTACGGTAACAAACTCCAGATCAACATAACATATGATGGAACATACAGCTTCCAGTGGAACAGGACCCTCTACAACATAAGCTTTGAAGCTAAAGCCGGCGCGAAGCTCTGGGCCGATGAGAAGAGCAGTGTCGCCAACCCACCGGAGGATATGTTGGTCTACAAATACATAGAGATCGAAGAGGAGGGCTCGGTGTCGGACATAGTCCTGAGGTTCGCAGTATCAAGGAGCTGGCTGGAACTCAAGGGCGCCGATGTGGAAAATGTAACAATAAAGAAGTATTTGGGAAACGGAAACTGGAAAGAACTGGACGTGAATTACGTTGGAGCCGACGCCACCAAATATTATTATGAAGTAAACCTCGACAGCCTGTCGCTCTTCGCCCTCGGGATAAAGAAACCCGCAGAGGAAGAAGAAGGAGAGAAGGTCGTTCAGGAGTGCCCACCCCCCACAGAGTGGAGCGAGTGCGAAAACGACAAGCAAACCCGGACCGTTTACAAGCTCGTGGACGGGAAATGTGTGCCGAAGGTTGAGACCCGCGAATGCCCGAAGGCCGAGACGGTCTGGCCCTCCTGGCTGCCAAAGCTCGTGATAGCCTTCGTGCTGCTGATTCTGATAGCCGTTGCATACTACCTTTTCAGGCTCCGGAGCGGGGGAATTTGGTAAGGGTTTTAAACAACAAGTGGCAGTGCCTTATTGAACCCGCGGTAGCTCAACCTGGTAGAGCGGGCGGCTGTAGCCGGGGAGCCTGCTCCCTGGATTCCCGTCGAAGGGAAACCCCGGAAACGGGGGGTAGCACCCGTTCAGAAACCGCCTGGTCGCCGGTTCAAATCCGGCCCGCGGGACTATCATTTAAAGCTGGTAATAAACAGTCAGATCGACCCGAAAAACTCCCGCAAGACCTGCTCAGCGGGCCTCCCCCTAACGTCCATGCCGGGCATCGTCCAGGCCATGAACACATAACCTTTGCAACTGGAGGGCAGCTCTTCTATGGAGATCCGGAAATATTTATCCTGCAACCCGTCCAGTGAAGCACCACCCCTGCTCTCCGTAAAAGAATAGAATGGCCCGCCATAGGGCAGCCAGACCTCGGTCACGAGACAATCCGCCCCGGAAACCCTGGAAGAACTCACGAGCCGAGAGTACTCCCCCCTGACAAAGTTCCTGAACTCTTCAAGGCCAAGGTTCCCGTGATATACAGTGACCCCAACATAGTCGTAACCCGAAAGGTTCAGCTCTGGATAGGAATCAGCGAGTTTTGCAACCAGCTTCCCGTGAAACAGCTCTCGAAGTTCCGGAAGGACCTCCCTGTGCCAGGACTCCACAAGCCGGGTGAGCTCACCGTCCTCACAGAACTGCCGGACCATCACATCCAGCTCATTCTGCGGGGCAAAAAACTCGACCCCGTACCGTTCGGAGATGTCCGCCCATTTGAGCGCAACCTCCCTGGAAACCTGCAGGTATTTCTCCTTCGTCACAGGGATGCCCTCCTCTGCAAAATTATGCCCTCCCGGACCAACAAAATTGGGCGCAACCAGAACGGCAAACCCCGCCCTTTTTGCCCGGATTATGTTGGAAATAAGCTCCTCTTCCCCGGACTTGAGGTGGAGCCTCCCTTCCTTATCAAACTCGTATTCCACGGACACAGACACCGTGTTAACGCCAAGCTCCTTAAGGCGCTCGTCCCGCACGGCCTTTGTGAAGTGGATGGGGGAGGGCTCCCACAGACCTTTGATTGTCGCAGGATAGCTTCTCTCGAACTTTCCAACAGACTTCCTGATTTCCACGTCAGGAAAGGGAAAATTCGCCAGAATATCCGGAATCCCAACATTCAGCATTTTACGGGCCGCAATATCCATAACAAGGATCCCAGCAAAGAGGAGAACAACAAGGAACCACGCCAACCGCACATTCACTGTGGACCCGGGAAATAAAAAAGCCTTATTAAACAACCAAAATATTTATAACTAATAGGTAGTTACAATAGTAATGTATGCTCCCCAGAAAAATAAAACGCTGCATTGTTGAGGAAGAAGGTTTTGGAGAGACCTGGAAGGAAATGAAGGAAGCCCTGAAGGAACTGAGGAACACCCCGATAGAGAAAGGGGAAATATATGGGGGAAGCTTCTTCTCAACCGATCAGTACCGCAAAATACTGAAAAAAGCCCCCGAAAAATACAGAAAACTGCTTGAGAGGCATGTAAGCGACGACATAGACATCATAGTCCCGGAAAAAAACCCAGAGGAGTATCTCGAAGTGGCTGCCAAAACTAAAGTGATTTTATGCAATCTTTACACATATGTTGACGCCCCCCTGACGGGGGTACCCACAATGGGAACCGGCTGGAGCGGGGAAGTGCGCGAAAAAGTAGAAGAGGTCAAGGGATATTTAAGATTCAAGAAGCTTAAGAAAGGGTATTTCAAGAACATTTACAGGAATGACCCCCTCGGAAAACTCAAAAAGAAAATTGTGAAAGGCGTCGCCGACAGGTACGCGGATGCAACCTCAACTGCAATACTCAAGCTCCCCTACGAAGGCTGCAGAGAAAAGGACGTGAAAGACGTCGGGAGGCTTATGCTGGCAAGTATGCTTGGAATGAAGTTTGACAGAGAAAGATTCAACAGAGCGGCGGAGCACCGGATGGGCGAGAATTGGAGAGAAAAAATGGAGCAGTATTTCAGCGAACATGCCCCCGAATACCTTGAAGTCTGTTGCAGCTACATCAATAACGCCCCACTTCCTTGAAAAAAGCCTTCACGGACCGGGCAACAGGAACGCCTTCAATTGTGTCGGGAACCCTGGAGAGCTCAACCCATTTATACCCGAGCTTTTCATCCTCCCCCTCCACAGCCCCCAGCACAACTTCGCCCCCCTTGAACTCGCAAAGCCCGAATATCGCCACAACATCCTTCGCTTCACGGACAGGTATCAGCAGGCCCGGATTCACCTTAAGTCCGGTCTCCTCAAGAACCTCACGCCTTATGGTGTCCCGGAGTGACTCCCCCTCTTCGGGCTTACCACCGGGGAATTCCCAGACCAGGGGGTCCGGCCTCTTCAGCAGCAGGACCTCTTCGTCCCGGATAATCACGCCGTAGCAGGGGCAGTTGAACATCATTTATACAGCCCCTCCAGTTTCTTTATGGCTTTTTCATCGACCCTCGGGAACAGCACCTTCGCCCTGTGGAGCCTGTGCCCCGGCTCAAGGGGATGGTTGCCCCACCCAGGCTCCACACCCAGCAGCTCCGCCACCCTGGCACATTTTCCGGGTAGCACGGGATATAGCATCTCATTCACCAGCTTGAGTGCACTGGCAACCGTCCGGACCACCTTTGGAGCCACCTCCGGATTCTTCCAGGGCTCCTCCTCCTGGAAGTATGTGTTGAGCTCGTGTGTGAGTAAGCAGGTCAGCCGGAGCGCCTCCGCCAGTTTCCCATCAAGCATAAGGCGCCTGTAGTCCTCATGGGCCTTCTCGACCCTGTGGAAAATCGTATCAAGGGATGCCTCAGGGACCCGGGAGCCAAAGCGCTCTGAAAACTTGAGCGTCCTTTGCAGAAGGTTGCCAAAATTGTTCACCAGCTCCTCATTCACAACTTTCTGGAACTCTGTGGCGGAAAAGTCGCTGTCTCTCATCCCCTCCTGGGTCGTGAGGGTCATGTAGAACCGCAGGTACTCCGGGTCCAGCCCCGCCTTTCTCCACTGCTCTATTGAAATGTACCAGTTACGGCTTTTGCTGAACTTCCTGCCCTCCAGAGTCAGATGCCCGCGAACAGGTATCTCGTCGGGCAGGTGGTACCCGGAACCCATGAGCATGGCAGGCCAGAAAAGGAAGTGGTGGTAGGCTATATCCTTCCCGATGAAGTGCACCACGTGTGAGGACCACCATTCCTCAAAGGACTCCCCCTGCTCAGAACACCACTTTTTCAGTGTGCTCATATAACCAATGGGGGCATCAAACCACACATAGAACACGCCCCCGGAATCGGGCACGGGAACCCCCCAGGATATGTCCCGCTCTATGTCCCAGTCCTGAAGGTCCTCCAGCCAGCCAAGAACAAAGTTTTTGATGCTTTCTGGCGCCTTCACCGAGTGGACAAACTTAGAGAGGCGGTCCGCAAAGGCACTCAGCCTGAAAAACACGTGCTCTCCTTCCCGTATTTCCGCGGGGGCACCACAGCTCTTGCAAACCGGCTGGAGGAGAACCCCTCCCTGCAGCGCTTTCCCGCACTTCTCGCACTGGTCACCATACTGATCCCGGGCGCCACAGTGCGGGCAGACCCCCACAACATACCTGTCCGGCAGGGGACGTTCCTCCCTCGGGCACCAGTATTGCTTCACCTTTGACCTGTAAACATAGCCACCATCCCTGAGCTTCCGGTAAATCTCCTGGGTGAGCCTGATGTGTTCGGGGCTGTGCGTGGCATAGAACCTGTCGAACTTCACAAGAAGGAACTCCAGGTCCCGCAGGTGTCGCTCCCGCCATATCTTCACGTATTCTTCCGGTCTGACGCCCTTTTCCTCTGCCTTCAGGAGTATGGGTGTCCCGTGCTCGTCGGTGGCACAGAGATACACCACAGGTCGCCCGAGCATGCGCAAGAACCGGGCATATACGTCCGCGGGGAGGTATGTGCTCTTGATATGCCCGAGATGGAGCTCCCCGTTGGCATATGGCAAAGCAGCGGTCACTACAGTTTTCACATGTCCCCTCCCCAAGGAAAGTTAAAAATCATACGCTTTTCAGAGCCTCGCGCATGCTCCTGCTCAGAGCATACACCTCCCCATTCACGGGGTCAAGAAATGCTATTTCATTCTCCACAGCCCACTTGAGCACGCGGGGGTGAACACCCCCGACAGACAGGGGACCCTTGGCCAGCTTCTTCACAAACCTGTATTCCCTGGCACCCACAGACTTCAGGAGGAGCTTCACACGTGAAGCCTTTCGGCGCACCATTGGTTTGAGCACCCCGATGTCCTCGGTGGCACGGAAATGCTGTATTACAATCCACAAATCATAGGGGCGGCCACCCACCGTGTCAAACACTTTCTTGGCCTTGTGAGTGGGCATTCCCTCCTCCCTCAACCAGTCAAGAACGCTGTTCTTTGGAAGGTCACCGACAAAGAGGTATTCAGTGGCCTCCTCAAGAGCAGCAAGGCGAGCAATTTCGTCTATGAAAAGGCAGTCGCTGGTCACGACTATAACATGCGCCAGATGGAGACGCTTGGTTATCGTGACAAGGAAGTTCAAGAGCTGCGAAAGCTCCTGGTTGTCCAGACCTGAGTGGCGGAGGTTCTGAATCTCATCCAGTATCAGCACGGGTCTCCGGAACTTCTTCAGCCTGGGTATCAGCGGGGCAAACGGGTCGAGCTTGCCCCGGGCCATCTGCTTGAGCTGTGATTCCTTGAGTTCAATGCCCCCCCACACATAGCTTTTTTGCAGTCTCTTCCGGAAGAAATCCCGCAGGCGGGCACCGAAACTCCTCCGCGGAATCGCCAGCACCCTGTGAATCTCCGCGGGGCTTCTCGCCCGGAAGTCATAGTATATCACGTCCCCGGGATACATCTGGGAGAGCTTCATCATCAGGGTGCTCTTCCCGCTGGACTTCGGGCCATAGACAAAAAGGAGTGAATTCGGCGGGGATTCAAGGAGATTCTTTAGCTGCCATATCTCTGCATCCCTGTTCACGAATTTGAGCACTTAAAGGTAAAGAGGAGGGGTATAAAACTCTAACTGCCGAAGACCCGCTGGAAGTTCCTCACCATCATGTAGATTGCCAGGAAGACTATGACCTCGGCGAGGAGTGCAAGCCCGATGGCAGGAAACAAAATGCTGATAAATATGTTCCAAAGTTTCCCCCACACCAGGGGATTGAAGGGGTTCAGGTCCCTGTAAAGAAGGAAACCCAGGAATGGAACAAACGCGAAGGACAGCCCCACGGCAATAGCAGCGGATACCCACACAACCATCCCCCACTTCGAAAGCTCCGCATGCTCGGCAACCCCTTTCAAGAGAGTTTCCCCGAAAAGGTACAGAAGAATTGCAGAGACGGTAACAATGATATAAAAAACAGCATACATAATTGCCCCCTCAAAATCCCGGAGCGGTCCAATTCCTAGCGCAGCCGTGAGGTTCGGAGTCGGCAGGTAGGTCAACGCCAGGCCCATCAGGATGGAAAAGAAAGGCACCCCCGCAAAGGGAACGGACAGGGCATTTATCAGCCCCAGCCCGCCGGAGGACAGGAAAAGCACCACCGCCAGGAACCCTGCCATCCTCCCTATTCTTCTGTCCCCGAAACCATACCGGAACCAGTAGTTTGTGAAGTGATAGACAAAACTGGCGGGTATCACATAGAGAAACACCGCCCAGGGATCATTAGCGATGGACACTCCAAAGAAACTGGTCAAAAAGGTGTCGAGCAGCTGGTAGGCCTGGATTATGGGCTTGTTGAGGAAGGAGTCAATGAGGAATATGTTGAACCGTATGTTGTTGTAATAGACCAGGAGGGAATATATGAAGAAAAGCAACCTGCCCTCGAATGCCTGCTGCTTATACATAACGGTCTTCGTGGATGTGAAGATTATCTCCAGTATGAGGATGAGGTACACCACGGAAAAACTCGAAGCAATCATCTCAAGTATCATTCTTCTTCCCTCCCGACCTGCTGGCTCGCCACAGTTTTTTCCACCTCCTTCTCCTTCTCCATAACAGCTCTGGCACCCGCCCTCCTCAATCCCCTCGCGGATGCCAGGTTCATGAAACTGAAGTAAGTATTGAACACCTTCATCGCCATAAGGAATATCATGAAAATGATGAAGCCCACACCTGAAATCATTCCCTCAACCCACCCGCTCATTATGGCAAAAATATTGGTGGAGTTCATGAACATAACCGCCATCATGGTAACTGCGGCATCAATGAACAGCTTGGTTGTCCGGGAGATTGCCCACATGTAGTGCATAATGTAGTCAACCCAGACAAAGATGAACAGCGCCGAAAACACGTACTCAAACAGACCCATGGCGGTCACCGGCACAAAAAGGGAAGGCACACGATTGAACAGAAAACTGGCGGCGAAGAACGAAAGAATCCCTGAAGGAATGTCGGGGAGCCCTATGGCTATACTGAAGACCATCCACAGAAGAAAGAACACTATGAAGTAGGCCTTGGTTTCCGGGCGGTCGAATGACTGCAGGTCCGGCACGAGACCCACACCCTTCAGCCCCTCCGAAATGGAGCTGGCAATCTCCGTCACATTGAAGCCCATTATGGTCTGAGCGTGAACCGGATAAAGCATGGAAAGGACTATCACAAGCGCAAGGAAGCTTTTCATTTCAATCACTGCTCTTTCTTTTGCTGGGCCAGAGCATCCGACACACCGCGGAGCACCAGAGCACCAGTAACCGCCTGCTGGACGGCATCCACAGTGCTCTTTGCGACCCCCGCCGTCATGGTTATCTGACCGAGGAAAACCGAGAGTATGGCCAGGGAAAATATGGCAAGCAGGAAGCTCTGACCGACACTCAACCCGACAAAGCTGGATATCGCCACTATTATGTTGGCAAACATCCCTGTGAGTATCGCGAGCAGGGATGCGAATATCGCTATGAGCCTGCGGGTGTTGGTCCGCAGGTAGGCGAATGTGAGAATATCATTGATGAGATAGTAGGTGATGAAGAAGGGGAGCAGGCCGAATATGAAGAAGCACTGCCAGGCCGGGCGCTTCTCTGTGAGGAGCTGGATTGCCACCTTGTTGGAGGGGTCAAGGTCCTCCTGCTGGACATTCGCGAGCCTTGAGAAGAACTTATCCTGCGTAAAGGAGCGCGAGGTGCTGTCCACCAGCACATCAATGCAGTTATCCTCACCGCAGTCCCCCTCGGTTGTCATCTTGATTGTGTATATTGAACTGCCGCAGGGGGCCGTGAAGTTGTCAGCCCCCAGCACATAATTGATTGGACCGCAGAGCGGGTGATCACCCGTTATAACCAGTTCGCCCGCCGAATAAATGGACATGGCATATGGGTTGATGAACGGGCAGTAGCCGACATTTCCGCCAAAAATGTTCTCCAGGTTCCTCCGGAGGCCCAGAAAAGCCTTGCCGAAGGTTGATCCAGGGGAAAAAGCGGCCATCACACCGAAGAGGAGAAGAACACCGAGGAGAATCCAGATGGTATCTTTGCTATCCCCTTTCATACTCAAAAAATACATCCACTAAGTTATATGCGTTGCGACCTCATTCCTTCTTGCCGAATATGTCCCCCAGCTCCCCAAAGGTGTATTTCTGGGCGAGACCCGCAGCCATCTGGGCTGCTTCCTTCCGTGCCTCCGCTCTGGCCAGATTTATGGAGCCTATCCAGCTCATCAACACCGAGGAGAACGCCAGCACGAGCATCACCACAATAAATGTTGCCTGGACACTCATCGAGGCCAGGTAGGCGAGCTGCCACACAAACATGGCAAAGCCACCCGTGATAACAGCCAGGACCGAGGAAAACACGACAACCAGAAGTTTCACCTTGCGGGAAAGCATGGTGAACCCCAGTATGTCCCGCAGGAAAAGAGCCATCGCCACGAAGGGCAGGAAACCGAAGAAAGCGAAGCACTGCCAGAGCGGAATCTTTTCCTTGAGGTATGTCCCACCCAGACTCGCCACATAGGTGTTCAGTTTCCCGGCCAGCTGGTCTGTGGACATCTGCACAGAACTGCTGTCGCATTTCAGTTCATATTGCTCACTGTCGTAGTCGAAGGTGGCGGAGACCGTGCCTTTACAGTCGATGTTCATGGCCTGTTCCAGGGCTCCATGGAGCGGGTGCCCGGGACCGACCTCGAGTGACCCTGCTGAGAAAAGCTGGGACATATACGGATTGATGTACGGGCAGTATGCACGGGCACCCAGGCCGGACTCCTGAAGGAGTGTCGGGATATCCACCGGCAGTTTATCCACGACACCCTCCCGGAATTCCCCTTTCAGCGCTTCATCACCCTTCGAGAAATACCACATGTAAAAAGAGCCGAAAAGAAGCATAAAAACAACCGCAACCTTCAAAGCAAGGTCCGAGAGCATCAAAAAGGTAATAAGCTAGTTGCATTAATGCTTTTTGAGGGGTAGGATTTGGTTCAGGAACCTGGGAAGCTTCTGAAGGTGCTGAGGAGCAATACTTTCCTGTTTTTTGGAGGGGTTGCCCTCTCACTTTTCTCCGTCTTCCTGCTCATGACAATCCTCGATCCCGGGAACGAGACCGCGAAATTCTGGATGCAAACCTGCTTCTCAATCGGGCTGGTCATAACAATCATAAATCAGGTTCTCAGGAAGGGGGAAAAATATCAGAAAGGAATAGATGCCATGAATTCGCTCATACCCATAACCGCCGGAGGGTTCCTGATTGGCATCGGGCTGATGGCCCTGATTTCCAGCCTCCTCGGCACGGACCTCGGAATGGGCATGATCATGGACCGCTGGGCAGGGGCACTGTTCATAACCCTTGGCAGCGAAATAATACTCATAACCATAGCCGCCCTGAAATCGACAAAGGACAGCAAGAGACTCATCATAACCATCGGGACATGCTTCGCCATAGACTTCATAGCGGCCTTCATCGTGTCGGCGTTCATGGGTGCTCCCTTCGTGAGTGCCATAACATTTCTCCTGCTCTCAACGGTTGTGACCGTTGCCCTGATGGCAGCCCTCG
>CAYVAH010000014.1:0-17031 GCA_964449215.1 Candidatus Undinarchaeota archaeon
TTCATACCACCCGGGTGAATCAGCTAGCGAAATTCTCATCACCGAAAGGGGCTGCGCCCCTTTTCAAACCCCCGAGTTTGGGGGGTTTCAGAGTAACTGTGATTCATCCCGAAAAAAGTTGTTGGTCAGGGTTTATCAATCTGTGCCTCTCCGAGGTCCCGCCACTCACCGCTGAATATGTACCCGGCGAGCTGGTTTATGGACGCGAGTTTTGGGAGGACATGCCTCTCCAGGCTTGCGGGACCTTTCGGAATTACTTTGAGAACCTCCGGCTCAATAACGAATGAACCTGCCGATATGAGATAGCTCTCGGACCTTGATGGTTTTTCCCTGAACCCCACCACTCTTGTTCCCCTCATTTCCGGGACGCCGAACTTCTGGGGTTCCTTCCACGTTGTGAGGGCAACAGTTGCCATGACATTCTGGCTGAAGTGGAACCTGTAGAAATCCAGGTAGTCAATGCTCGAGATGGTGTCTCCATATATCAAAAAGAAGCTGTCCTTCAGCAGGTGGGAGGCTTCCCTGAGAGCTCCGCCGGTCCCGGAGCCTTCGTCGTCTATGAACTTGAGTTCCAGTTCCGTTTCGAGCTTTTCCTTCAGGGATCCCGCGTTTTTACCTATGAATACAACGCGCTTGACCCCTACCGGGGCAAGTTTCTCGAGGTGAATGTCCACGGCCCTTTTTCCCCCAAACTCTTTCAATATGGTGTCTCCGGATCCGGTGAGGATGACTGCGGTTTTTGGCGTGGTTGTCAGGAAGGCCCTTTCGAGGAGCTTTTCAAAAACACCGGAGCGGCTTTCCGATAGGTGTCCCACAAGCCGGTCAGCCCTCTTCAGAAGGCTCTCCTCAAGGGTGAGGCTGATGCGCCTTTTTGTCATACAAAATAATACCGCGAGGCTTTATATTTTCAGTGCAACCCTGACAGGCTTTTCAACGAGCATCAGCACCTCACCTATGTCGTAGAACTCCGTGTTCAAAACGAGGTCATAGATGTCAAGCCTTTCAAGGTCCAGTCCATAAACATCCTTGAAGATTCTTTTGTGTTCTTCCTCTCTTTCCACCACCCTCTTTCTGGCTTCCTGAAGGCTGATGTTGTTTCTTCCCGCGATCCTCTTCGCTCTGACCTCCAGGGGTGCTGTGAGGTAAATGCGGTAGTCTGCATGGGAGGCCATATACCCCACGAGCCTTCCTTCTATGACTATGTTCCCCTTCTTGGAAAGCTCATCTACATGGCTGTCTGCTTCGAGGTGGAATTCCTTCGGTGCTTTTTCGGTGAATTCCTTCACGTCCATCCCGGCTTCCCTGGCTTTCTGCCTGAAGAAATCCCCAATAGAGTAGTAGCCCACCCCAAGTTTTTTTGCGAGGAGCTTGGCTATGGTGGATTTCCCGGAGCCCGTTGGTCCGCTGATTGTGACGACAACCATATCAACCACCAAACCTGAAGGTCTTGCACTCCCCATTATTCAGCAGCTCTTCAAAATCTGTGTTGTACCCGTCGAAGAACCACAGCCGCACGAATGTGGAGTGCATGGAAGCCCTATCCCCAAGGACTGCGAGCTGCCTAGGGAAGACTATGACGGACTGATTGAGGCGGGGAAGCTTGCCAACACTGGCACTCTGGCAGTAACCTATCGGGTCACAGGCGATGACCCCCTGGTTTGAAAGGCGGGCATATTCATCAATAATCCCGATCCACTTCACAGCACCCCCCGTTATGGTCCCGAGTATGTAGGTGGGTTGCTGCCCGATTGTCAGTTCCCCAACAGCCACCGGTCCGTAATCATCTGACACCCCTGTGTAAACATCAATCATCCCAAACTCGGTCGGAAGCTGTTTATAATACCTTATCTGGTTCAGCACGTTGCTTATGCCCCCGAGTGTGGAGTAGGCCCAGAACTTTGGCAGCATCTGTGCGTCTATGGTGAAATATGTGAGATTCCAGTCCTCTGCCCAGGCCGTTGCATTTTCATAGTCATCCGTGGCGAAAAAGTGACCTGTATACCAGTTTATTTTCTGTCCCGGCCCCACGTTTCCACCATCTCCGAGGCTCACGGTATTGCCGAGTGTCTGAATCCAGTATCCATAGTCCCACCAGGTTGTTACCGGCTCGCCCCTGGGAACGTTGAACTCCATCCACTTCGCATTTTCGAACCACGTTGTGGTCAGGCTGGACCCGCCGAGGCTTGCTCTGTAGCCTATTGCTGAAGGGTAAATCTGGTAGAATGCGTAAAACACGAGGGCGCATCCCACAAGACCAACGACGATGTCCTTGTTCTCGAGGAGGTATTTCATGAAATATGAGGAACCTATGACCACCCCCACCGACCCGAATATGAAGAGCCGGACTACCGAGAATGTTGAATACATTGAGAACGCCACGATGGAGATGGCGAGGAGTTCTCTCAAGTCCTCCCTTTCAAGGAGGTCGGGTATCCCGAGCAGGAAAAGTATGACTGGTGTTTGCGTCGGGAAGTCTATGAGGAGTTTGATAGTGGCGAGGACAAGTGCCCCGGCATAAACATAGTCCTGTGCGTATGCCCCCGGGTTGGTTGCGAGTTTCCACGCCTTCCGGAGTATGGGAAGCACGAGAAGTGCGATGGCTATGAAGAAGAAGCTCCCGAACTGGGAGAAAAATTGGTTCCCCTCGAGATCCCAGGTCCACACCGGTCTCTGGTTCTCTGCCACAGTCTGGAAGTGGCTGATGCTTTTTCCGACTCCCGTTGGGTTGCCGTAACGTGCAATTACGTGCTCTACCACATAGAGCGGACGTCCAAATGCGAGCCATGAACCCGTAGCCACCACGATGGCTCCAAGGCCGACAGCGATGAGCAGCCGTTTCCTCCCGTATTTTTTCAGCAGCTCCAGACGATATACGCCGTGAAGAATAAAGCCGAAGAGGGCGACTCCCAAGACTGCCAATGATACGGGATCCTTGTAGAACATCCTGTATCTCGGTATTGCGATGTGCATGGCTATATATGTGAGATATGAGGAGGATACCACCGCGACCTTTTTTGTGTCTTCCCGGAGGGCGAGCAAAACTATCAAAGGGGCAAGTGCGAGGGCGAACAGGATTTTTCCTCCCCATACAGCCGCTATCATTCCGAGCGTCAGTCCGGAGTAAATCGCTGGCAGGTAACTCTCCTCCTCAAGTGCCACCGCTGCGAAATACCACCCGAGTATCCCCAGGAAAAACGCAAGGGGTTCCTTGTCCGCGAAGCCCTGGCTCGTTCTGTACATATACGCGGGTATCATTGTCAGTGCAAGGCTGCTTATCCCGGACATTCCCAGCCTTCTCCCGAGGAGCCCCATGGCGATGACACTCAGGAGCCCGAAGAGGGCCGGGTAGAACTTCACAGCGGCCTTCAGGTCGCCTGCGAGTTTTCCCAGATAGACCATTGTGTATGGCAGGGCAGGGGTTAGCTCTTCGGAGGCCCATCCAAATGGGTAATACCTCAGGGGGTCAGGCCCGGCCCAGAACCCGTTCTTCCAGATGCCCTCCGCAACTCTCCAGAAAAAGTAGGGGTCGAATGCTTTAATGTATGGATTGCCGAGACCAAAAAACCGCGTGTAAACCATTACCACAACTGCCAGCCCTATGAGGAGGCTGGAGTCCCACCACCGGAGTGAAAGGAACTTTTTCACCCGCGCTGAGAACGAGTCCATTGACCTCCCTAAATACAACGGTTTAAAAACTTCCCCTCACAAAGGAAAGACCTTAATACGCCCCGCGACCCAGTTTTTTGTGAAACTGATAATCGCCGAGAAGCCGAAGGCTGCCAGGAAGATTGCAGAGGCTCTTGGAGATGTGAAAACGCAGAAAAGTGGTGAGGCTTATTACTACCGGGTTGGGGGGGTCGTGGTCGCCCCTGCGGTCGGGCACGTTTATGGTCTTGTTCCCGCGAAGGAGGGATGGAGTTATCCTGTGTTCGATGCGGTCTGGGAGCCAAAATACAAGCAAAAAGGGTTTGAATACACCCGGTCCTACATAAAGAACCTGAAGGAACTCGGCAAGGAGGCAGATGAGATAATCATTGCCACGGACTATGATGTCGAGGGTTCCGTGATAGGATTCAATATTTTGAAGCACGCCCTCGGGATTGAGAACCTGGAACGCGTTAAGAGGATGAAGTTCTCGACGCTCACACCGGGTGAGCTACGCCGTGCTTTCAATGAGGCTCACCCGCACAACCCATTCGAGGTTGGGATGGTTCGCGCCGGACTGATGAGGCATTATCTCGATTGGTACTGGGGAATAAACCTCAGTCGTGCCCTCACTCACACACACCGGACAGGGGGGAATTTCAGGGTGCTCAGCACCGGAAGGGTTCAGGGGCCGACTTTGAAAATACTTGTGGACAGAGAAAAGGAGATACGCCGTTTTGAGAGCAGGTATTTTTACAGGCTTTTTGCCATGGTCAGGGGGTTCCTGGCTGAGGGTCCGGAAGAGGAGGACGTGAAAAAAGCAGTTTCGGTTTTTTCCTCTCTGAAGCCTCCAGCTGTGGTTAAGGCAGTGGAGAAGAAAAGGACAAAGATTGATCCTCCTGCACCTTTCAACCTCACGGACCTCCAGACCGAAGCCAGCAGGGTTCTGAGATACACTCCAGCCCGGACCCTCCAGCTGGCGCAGAAGCTCTATGAGGACGGTCTCATATCCTACCCCAGAACATCAAGCCAGAAACTGCCAAAGGAACTTGATCTGGACGCCATTCTGAAAAAACTTTCTTCCGCTTATCCCTTCGCCACAAAGTTCCTTGGAAAGAAGCCAAAGGAAGGGAAGAAGACGGACCCCGCCCACCCGGCCATTTACCCCACCGGGGAGTCTGCAAGGGGGAAAGAGGGTCCAGAGGCGAGGCTCTATGACCTTATAGCACGCAGGTTCATGGCGAGTTTCGGGGAGCCTGCTGTGAGGGAGAGCACCCGGGTTTTCCTGGACATATCCGGTGTGGAATTTTTGATGGAAGGCCGTCGCACCGTGGTCAGGGGGTTCACGGAGTTCTACCCGGCGAAGCTTGAAGAGAAGGAAGTGCCGCAGGTGAAGGAAGGGGACACCCTGCCGGTGGAGTATTTCCAGCTTAACAGGGAGCAGAAAAAGCCCCCCAAGAGGTACACAGCAGCAGGGCTTCTCAAACTGATGGAGAAGCTCAACATAGGCACGAAAGCAACCCGGGCCGGGATAATTGAAACCCTGTACAACCGTGGCTATATTGAAGGGAAGAGCATCAGGGTGACGGAGCTCGGACAGGCTGTGATTGAGATGCTCGAGTCCACAGCACCCGACGTGGTTTCCGTTGAGCTGACCCGCGAGTTTGAGAGTAAGATGGAATCCGTTCACAACGGGGAAAAGGAAATGGAGGAAATTCTGGAGGAAGCGAAGGAGCGGCTGTCTTCCATACTTGAGAAATTCAAGTCTGCTCCGAAGACCTCCATAACGGCCGGGGCTGTTTCGCCCCCCAGGAAGGCGAGTGGTATGTTCAAGGGAGCGAAATATGCTGGTGAGTGCGAATGTGGGGGGAAGATATATGCCCTCAAGTCCAAGAATGATAAGAGGTATGCCCGCTGTTCAGGGTGTGGTAAGACCTGGGGTCTCCCACAGAGAGGGAAGATGAAAATACTTGACGAGACATGTAAGAGGTGCAAGCGCCGTCTGATTGAGATAACGCGAAAGGATGCCCGGTTCCGGCTGTGCATGGAGCACGGCTTTGATTGATCACCTGAAAAACAGGAAAGCCAGGCCGAGCAACCCCACAAAGAGGACGCCAACCATCATTGTGTAGGGTGTGAATCCCAGTTGCACCGGGGGTTGCGGTTCTTCCTGGGTGCTGTTGCTCAGGGTGCTGTTTGTTTCTTCCATGGGGGTGGTTTCATTCTTTTGTTTTTTACCGTTCTCTTCACCAGTCTGATTGTTTGTTCCGGTGGTGTTTGTTGTGCTTGCTGTGCTTGTGGTCTGCGTTGTCTCCGGGATTATTGTGGTGCCGCCGGGGCTGCCACCTCCAGAACTGCTTCCTCCACCACTTGAACCTCCCCCCGAGCTTCCTCCACTGGGAGGGGGAGCAGGCACGGTGTATTCTGCAGGGGTGCCTGAATTGTTGGCCAGGTCGAACGCTATGACATTGAAACTGTCACCGACCTTTGCATTGACAGTATAGGATGTCCGGGAAGTCCTGTTCAGGAGGGCATCATTCCTGTAAATCTCATAGTAAGCTATGCCGCTGCATTCCGGGCTGTCTTCTGCTTCATTCCACTGGAGGGTGCTGCCGACAAGTGTCAGTCCGGTTGGTGCCTCCGGGCTTTTGGTATCAATGCAGATTGGCAGGCCGTCCGTTCCTTCGGCCGTTGCACTCGCCAAGATAGAGCAGAGGAACACGGCAGAAAATAAAATGACATGCTTCATCGGTGTCACCCTGAACCTCAGTCTTCCCCATACATCTCGGCACCATGCTGGCTTATCATCCGGCAGTGCATCGCGGTCCTGCTGTTGCCCATATCGAAACCGAGTTCCGTGTCAGGTTCAGGACGATACAGCGGGTCGCATCCAACCGCATCGAACACATACCTGCCTTCTCCGCTTATGCCATACTCGGTAACGTTTATGGTTTCTTCATACCAGTTGCCTTCCTCACTGTTGAGGGCTACCCATCCTGTGTCTTCACACATCCCGAACAGGCAGAACAGGTTTCCGACCGCCGGTATTTCCATCACCCTGAACTTAACGGTTTCCGGTGCGATTCCCGTTCTATCGTCAAGATACAGCGACACTGGCAGCATTTCGTTGTATACTCCGCCTGTTTGTGGGCTTGCCACCTCCATGCTGGGTCTGTCATTATCCACCATCATTGTTGTGGATGCCGTCCCTATGTTGAACTGTTCGTCCCGTGCGTGGACCATCAGGTAGTAGTTGCCGGATTCCAGTCCTTCCGGGAGCGGGCCGTTTATCTCGCAGAGGTTGTAGTCCAGTGCGGTTCCCGGGATATCATATCCGGTGTCCCCACCCGGTTCACCCTCATTATCGGTGTAGATGTCGGCCCAGCAGTCATCAAATCCAGACTGGTATTCATCCACTTCAGCCTGCAGGCTCACGGTGTCACCTTCTGTCAGGGGACCCTCAAGTGTTCCGATATCTGTTATGAACACTCCAGGCCCTTCGTTATCCATGTTCATGGTTATTGGGCTGAGCCACGGGTTCAGTGCCAGCCAGCTATACTTGTTGCCCACGTTGTCCACTATATCAACCCACAGAAAGACGGTGTCATTCAAACCGCTATCCTCCGGTATGGTCAGCTCTCCCTTGCAGATTACTTCATTGCCTTCGACCACTGCGTCAAGTGTCCCGAGCTCGACGACCTTCGGGTTTATGCCCATCTTGTAGAGCTCCTCCAGGTAGTCCCAGAGGTCCTTCACGTTGGACTGATTTATTCCCTCAAAGTTGTAGTCCACGGCGTAGAAGGTGCATTGGTCCACACCACTGGCAGGGCAGTCATGGTTGTCGAACATGCAACCAACCTGATCCAGTATGCAGTCACTCTCGCAAGTGTTGCCCCCAAAGTCGATCACGGGCATATAGACGTAGAAGGGCTTGCCATCCCTGTAATACTGTCCGGCATGCGGATTCAGCACTTCACCGATCGGTGAGGTGTTGTCAATCAATATTTCCAGTCCGTCTGTCCATTCTGCTTCATTCCCGAGATAGTCAGTGGCTGTGACCTCGAAGTGCCACCTTCCACATTCTTCATACTGTGCTTCTCTTTCGAAGCAGTAGGCCTGCTCTTCTTCGTCCCAGGGCATTTCCGGGTCGTCAAGCTCAGAGGTTCTTCCATGGACCGTCCAGACCCCGACTCCCGGGTCGTCCGTCTGCTTCACGTCACGGACACGGGCGCAGAACTTGACCCTGTCGTCACCACCAACATAAACATCTCCTTCGTATATGGGTTCCCCGCCATTTACGCGGACATATTTTTCAATCTCTGGCGGTGCAGTATCGACATTATCGACTTCCGTGTGAATTTCTTCCTTGTTCCCGAACCTGTCCATGCAGTAGTATTGCAGCGTGTGAACAGAGTCCTCGCCAAAGCGGATCGGCCCGTCATATTCCATCCAGCTTGTGTACCCTTCCCCATCGACATCATACCTGTAGTATATCTTGTAAGCTCCACTCGGGTGCGGATAAACATCCTCACAGTCAAGGGATATGGGTGTATCCTGGGTTATCCAGTAGTCATATTCATCCTCTCCAATGTACTGGGGTTCACAGACCTCCTTGTCAGTTTCGGGTGGGTCGAGGTCCACGGCATCTGTTTCAAAGTGGTGTTTCTCTTCATTTCCAAGTGCATCCACACACCAGTATTCTACCTGGTGATAGGACGACTCGTCGAAGCTGATGGGTTCTTCATAGATTGCTGGTTCTGACCACTCGGTCCACTCCTCCCCATCTCTGCTCCATCTGGTGCTCCAGTACACTGTCACATCATCAACCGGGTGTGGTTCCGGGTCCTCGCAGGTCAGCACTATCTGTGCTTTATCGTCTATTAGATAGTCCACTCCTTCCTCCGGGCCGGGTATCACGTTTTCACCGATGACATCCTTTTCAGTTTCAGGCGGCTGCGAATCCACTATATCCAGCTCATAGTGGACCCGCCCGGTGTTCCCGAGCGCATCCACGCAGTAGTAGTAGAGCTCGTGGTAGCTGTCCTCCCCATATGAGAACGGTCCCGGATATTCCTCCCAGCCTTCCATTGCCGGTTCTCCGTTCACAAAGTACATGTAATAGATGGTCTCGTGGTCAACTGGATGCGGTTCCGGGTCCTGGCAGTTCAGGTATATGGGCGTTTGCTGTGTGATGTACCAGGCTCCATCATAGACCTCATACTCTCCGGAGGGTTCGTACTGAACTTCCCCTGCAGGGACCTTCGGGTCACCCAGTTCCTTCTCAACTTCCGGCGGGGTGTCATCTACAAAGACGCACTGCTTTTTCACGTCTTCAACCTTGCCCACGCCATCCACACTGTAATACTCAATAAGGTGACAGCTCTCTTCATCCTTTGTGAACGGTCCCTCATAGACATTCCAGTCCCCGTATCCTTCCGCCTCCTGGCAGAGTTCCTGGTCCCAGCAGTATCTCTCATCAACCAGGGAGTTCCTCCAGTAGGTGACCCTTATGCCGCTCTCATGCGGTCCTGCGTCATCACTTGCCTCCAGCACAACCGAGGTGTTAGTTTTAATCCACTTCGGGTAACCTCTGGAGGGGAACTGCTCGCCTTCGTACCATTTTTCGGTCACAGGTGGGGTTTTATCCACTATGAAGATTTCCGGGCCATCATAAACTTCATTTCCAAGGGCATCCCAGCACCTGATAAAGAGTGCATGCACGGACTCCTCCGGGAAGTTTATGTCGAATGGTGGTGTGGCTTCCCCACCTCCACCGCCTTCGGTGTCCAGCAGCTCATATCTCCACTCACACTCCACGTTATCAACGGGATGCGGTTCGGGGTCCAATGCCTCAACATGTATGGCTGTGTTGCCATCAATCTGGCACCATTCCTCACTGTCAGGTTCGGGTGGACAGTCACCAAAATGTTCCCCGACCACAGTCTTTTTGATGACCGGCGGGGTGTTGTCCACGGCATGCTCCTGCACATGCAACTGTTCCTTGTTTCCGAGTTTATCGACAGCATACCACCTTATCTCGTGGACTGACTCCCTGTCGAAGCTGTATTCCACGTGGCCATCCTTGTCCATGCCACTTTCAAGTAAGGTGTCTTCGTATGCTATGCCATCGCCGTCGCTGTCCCACCATATTTCATACCAGAGATAGTCAACCCCCACGGGGCAGTCCTCCGGGAAGTCCTCAGCATCCAAGATAACGGTGGTGCCAACGGTGACATAGTAATTATCCCCCGTGACTCTGTCATAGGTTGGTCCATCAAAACTCTTTGTGGTTTTTGGTGGGGTGTCATCTACGTTGTCTATCTGTATGTGATGATGCTCTGTGTTTCCGATAAGGTCGACGGCCCAGTATGTCAGGTTCCGGCCGCACCCTTCAGGGAGGGTGAACGGCCCGGTGTATGTGTGTATGGTGCCACCATCTATCTGATAGTAAATTTTGTCCACGCCTATACCGCAAGGATTCCCGTATTCATCAATTTCTTCTGCTGATAGGCTGAACTCTGTGGCGGATGTCACGAACAGATGGCAGTTAAATGGGTCCTCTTCCTCACAGACAACATATGGCTCTCCCCATTCCTTGGTTGTGACCGGTGGAGCATTGTCTATACCAAACTTGTTGGTGTCTGAGCATTCATTACCAGTCCAGTCCTCAGCCCATATACGGACGTTTGAAAATGCACACAAAGTGTAGTTTGGGGAAGGCCAGTAACGTTCATAAAAGCCACTTACGGGGTTGTAGGTCATTTCATACCTGTATGGCGGGTAATCAGGGGCGAACCACAAACCGAACTGGTCGGACACCTGTGTGGTGACGTTTTTCACACCGCTTCCGGGCCACGATTCTGTTGCGACCCCTTTGATGAGTATGCTACCGTAATACCAGATGATGGGGTCATTAGCTGCTGGGTTGATAACCTCCACATCGGGGCATTCATCATCATAAAGGTAATTGAGAGTGATCACCACATTTGGTTCATCATCAAAACAGTTTAAGGTGACTGTTGCGTAATCTTCGGTTATTACAGGCGACTCGTCACCATCAACGGTGTACCTGTTGAAGAAATAGCTGTCAGCGATATACTGGGCATTGCTTATATTGACAACTGCACCATGGCAGCAGTAGAAAGTTTGCTCGGTTGTGAATGTTCCGCTTGTCACGGATGTCTCGTTCGGGAACCAGCATTCGCCTTCCAAAACTTCAAAATCGAAGGTTCCACCCTGAGCGGCTTCGGGACTTGCAGTCACGAGGAGCTCCTTCTCCTCGCACTGGTCGATGGCCCAAGCGCTAGAGCTTACGCTAACAATGATGAGGGACATGAAAAACGCCCGAAGAACACCCGAAAGATTCATAATAGGTTGTCCAGTTCGCGAGGCCTGCCCCTTTTTGTATATCATTTATGACAACTCATTACCTTGCAAAGCAGTGGGTTTTTATAACTGTTTCTATTTGGCAGGAGAATAATCGGAATAAATGTCATGCTTTTTGGTTCTTTGCACTGAGCCTGAGCTTCAGTTCGAGGTTTTTCTGTGCCATGAGGTGGAAGAGTTGCATTATGTCGTTGGTCACATTTTGCAGCTCCCGGATTTCTACTGTTATTGGTTCTGTGGACTCGAAGACCACGGCTGTGGGGGCGAACCCCATAAGTGCGGCGAAGAATGCCTCGAAGCTCTTTGTTTTTATGCCGACATCCGCCAGGGCCGAGAACAGTTCTTCCACCTTCTCGGTCGGTTCGAACTTCACATCATAGACCTCCACACCCTTCATCATCTTCATCTGCTCCACATGTTTTTTCAGCACGTTCTCAACATCATTCTTCTTGTTTCCCTGAGTTTCAATTATGAATCTCGCTTGAATCATGTCCTTCACCATCCCGAGGATTTAATTATCTTTCCAATCACCTTGATTTGTTGCCCGCACACGGGGCATTTATTCCTCTTGAGGTTCACCCTGCCGAGGCGGAGCCCCACCCTTTCCATGACCCTTGTTCCGCATCCCGGGCAGTATGTCGATTCGGCTTCGCTCCCCGGGACATTTCCGGCATAGACATAGCTGAGCCTCTCCTTTGCGATGCTGACTGCTCTTTCCACTGTTTTTACCGGGGTTGGCAGGCGGTCCTTCATCTTGTAATACGGGAAAAAGCGGGAGAAGTGCACGGGCATCTCAGGGTCCAGTTCCGCCACAAAATCCACCACTGTTCTAATGTCCCCCTCGGAGTCGTTCAAGCCTGGGATCAGCAGGTTCGTGACCTCCACCCAGACCCCTCGCCTGTGAAATTCTTTTACGGCATTCAGCACCGGCTGAAGCCCCACACCACCAGCGAACTTCCTGTAGAACCGGTCATTCCCCTTTATGTCAATGTTTATGGCGTCCACCAGCTTTGATATCTCGCGTATCGGCTCCGGGTTTATCATACCGTTGCTCACCCACACATTGTACAGCCCCTCCTTTCTGGCGAGCTTCGCCGTGTCGTGACAGAACTCGTAGAACACCGTGGGTTCCGTGTAGGTGTAGGCTATCCCCTGACAGCCGGTCTTCAGTGCCTCTTCAACTATGGTTTCCGGTTCAACAGACCATTCAGGAAACTCATAAACCTGGCTTATCTGCCAGTTCTGACAAAAGGCACAGTGGAGATTGCATCCGGGGGTTGATATGCTGAAAACCCGGGAGCCGGGCCAGAAATGAAACAGCGGCTTTTTTTCTATGGGGTCGATGTTCTGGGCCACGATTTTTCCATAGCTCAGGCTTACGAGTCTTCCCTCCACGTTTTTCCGCACCCCACAGCCCCCTGTTTCTCCGTCCATCAGCACGCAGGCCTGGGGGCAGAGCTGACACACCACTTGTCCCTTCCAGGGTTTCCACCACCTCGCTTCATGCAGTTTCATGTCAATCACTTATGAATATCAGCTCCAGCGGCCTTCTCCGGTCTATGCGTGCGAATCCCACCCTTTCCATCTGGACGAACTCTCCCTTGTAGGAGCCAAGTCCCCTTTCTGCCAGCACCCGCTTCCTCTTAACCTTCTGGAGTTTTCCATTCCCAAAGAGCTTTCCTGCCACCACAAGCGTTGCCTCCGCGGGGTCGCTCACCCAGTGCACTATCGGGCGGATAAGCTCATTACCCGCATACACGGCCCGCTTTTTTTCTATGCGGATGTTGTATGCACCTTTGAGCCGCAGGGTCTTCCCGTCCTTGTAGTCGCTCCTGTCTATGAAAACACGCTTCGCTAGTTTCACCTTCCTTTCTCCCTTGGCTTCCGGGTGTAACGGCAGCTTTGCCACGACCTCGGGCCCATCGAGTTTCAGCTCCACCGGGTCAACCACGACAAAAAATCTCCCCGCTATCGGGTCTATGTTCTTGCGGTTAAGCCCCAGCAGGAGTTCCCAGGTGATTGTGCTTTTTCCAAGGTAAGGTCCCGTGGCTTTGGCGAGGTCCTCAAAGGTCTTGGGGTGAATACCCCTCCTTCGCAGGGCCATAAGGGTTGCCAGGCGCGGGTCATCCCACCCTTCCACCTTGCCATCCTCCACGAGAGGCCTGATGAGCCGCTTGCTGGTGGGTGTCCCTTCCATCTCGAACCTGCCGTAGTGAACATAGACCGGTGGCTTCATACCCAGGGACGAAATTATCGCCCTGTGAAGCTCCGCGCGCATTAAGAACTCCTCACTCCTCAGCACATGGGTGATTCCCAGCAAACCGTCGGTGACAGCACTGGCGAAATCGTATGTTGGGTAGACCACGTGATTCTCCCCAGTCCAGGGATGCTTGACGTCCAGAACACGGTAAAGAGTTGGATCCCGGAGCACGGAATTCTTCGCCTTGGGGTCCCCTTTCCACCGCAGCACGAACCTCCCACCGGCGAGCATTTCTTCCCAGAGCTCCATGTTCTTTGCCTTATCGTTGTTTCTGCAGGGGTCGGCTTTCAGCTCCCTCCTCCCCTTGCTTGCCTCTTCACCCGGGCAGGTGCAGACATACGCCCTGCCAAGCTCGATGAGCTTCTCCGCACCCTTCCGCAGTTCCCTGAAATGCTCGGAGAGCACGAATTTCTCATCCCATTTTATCCCCAGCCACTCTATGTCCCGTTCTATGGCCCTGTAGTATTCTTTTTTCTCCTTCAGGGGGTTCGTGTCTTCGAATTTTAGCACCAGCTTCCCTTCATATCTGCTCGCATAGAGGTAGTTCAGATAAAAGCTCAAAGCGTGACCCATGTGCAGGTAGCCGTTCGGCTCCGGTGGCAGCCGTAACTTCACACCATCTTCCACCCCCTCCAAAGGTGGCAATTCCTTTACTTCTTCACGTTTCTCCTTGTGGAGAAGTTCGGGTGCCAGCTCCAGAAGCTTTTTTTCCACGGTTCTGGCGGACATCCTGTTGACCTCTCCAACAACCTTCCTGACCTTCTCGACAACAGCCCGGGCATTTTTTTTCAGTTCCGGCTGTTCGCCGAAAACCTTGCTCACAACAGCCTTGAAGTCTGCCTTTCCGTAGCGGTGGGCATTTGCTAGGGCGTGCTTGAGTATCACATCCATGCCTATAAGTGGTGGCGAAGTTTATTAGTGTTGTTTAGTGGTGTCAAAAGGGCAAATGAATTATAATCCGAAATTGTTATAAACTGAAATGAATATATATTCATGAGGTGATGTATATGCCAAGAGGAGATAGAACTGGTCCGCTGGGTCGAGGACCCATGACAGGACGTGGTCTGGGATACTGCGCTGGTTACGATGCCCCTGGATTCATGTTTGGCAGGGGCTTCGGGAGAGGCAGGCGCTTTCCGGCACCGGCTCCGGTGAAGCTTTCAAAGGAAGAGCAGATAAAGGTGCTTGAAGCTCAGAAGAAGGCCCTGGAGAAGAGGCTTGAAGAGCTGAAAGGCGATGCCAAGGCGTAGAAAGAGATGCTGGGTTGGGGGGATGCCCCGGGTGAGATATTTCAAGCCCCAGGGTATCCCTGTTTCTTCTTTACAAGAGGTGGTGCTGACTGTGGAGGAGCACGAAGCGTTGAAGCTCGCTGATCTGCAGGGTTTGCCACAGAAAGAAGCGGCGGAGAAGATGGGAATTTCACAGCCCACATTTTACCGGTTGTTGAAGTCGGCACGCAGCAAGGCTTCCATGGCCATAATAGAGGGGAAGGCCATCCGCATAGAAGGGGGGAGCTACGTTGTGGGTGGCAGGGGCAGAAGGATGCGGGGCTAGTGTTGCGGGGAGGGCGGTGCCGTGGCGGTATCCAGGTGGTTTCTGTAATGTGCCAGTAGCCTGTATAGCTGCTGCTCCACCGTGATTTTTCCCTTGTATTTTCGAAGCATTTTCTTGATCTCCCTGTGGATTTTCTCCTTTTTGTTTCCCCCGACGGCCTGGTAAATGTCCAGAAGGTTCCTGGAGCTCGCATACCAGCGGTGGTCCCTCTCCTCCTCAAGGTGTTTTTTCAGGTGCTCCAGCACCTCTTCCTTGCTATGTCTTTCCGCTATTCGGGATACCCAGCGCCGGTAGAACTCCTTCAGTTCCTTTCTGTTCATCTGCAATTTGTGTATGAAAAAGCGGGTGTTGTGCCAGGCGCACCGCTCTTCAGACAGCCCGTTGCATGTTGTGGGGGTCCTGAAGCCATCATCACAATACTTCTTGAATGGGTCCTCCGCAGAGAGGTCCACTGAAAAATAAGGACAGGTGATCCCTGCTTTGTATATGACATAATCAAGTTCGGGTCCCCCGAGGAACGGGTGGTTGCTGTAGAGCCAGAGTAGCTTCTCGTCCCGTGGTCCCTCTCGTCGCTTCAGCTCTTTTGCGATTGCGTCCAGTTCCACTGCAGGTTTGTGGGAGGCACAATAAAAGGATAATGCTTAAATTCTACTCATGGGTAAAAAGACCATGCGGGGGTGTTCCCAAACACGGCTGTGAATGGGAACAGCCACTGCTCTGGAGGTGTTCTGGGTGAAAATTGAAGAGGTCTTATCCAAATTAGGTAAAGTGCTGGACTCCGGGAAGCGGGAAGAATTTTTGTGGTTTGATGTTCAGACAACACCCCTGACAAGGGAGGACTATGCATCCCTGGAAGAACGTTTCGAGAAAGCAGGGCACCACGTGAAGGTTCTGAACGCAGGCTCGGCGCTCAACAGGGTTACAGGGGAGGAAGTGCAGCGGGTCTGGCTGGTGGCTTTCAGGAGCAGGAAGGAACTCGAGCAGTGGATGGAGGAGTTTGAGGAGCGGAAAAAGAAGGACCACCGGTACATCGGGGAGCAGCTGGATTGGTTCCACGTGCAGGAGGACATCCTCGGGCCGGGTCTGCCCTTGCTTCATCCAAAGGGTATGGTGATCCGCAATTCCCTCATAGAGCTTATGCGGGAGGTGAATTCCCGCCTGGGTGCGCAGGAAGTGTGGACGCCCCATATTGCCAAAGCGACGCTGTGGAAGATGAGCGGGCACTACGACCACTACCGTGACAAGATGTTCATATGGGAGCAGGATGGTGAAGAATGGGGGATCAAGGCTATGAACTGCCCGATGCACATACAAATCTATCGCTTCCGTCCGCGGAGCTACAGGGAGCTCCCCATCAGATATGCGGAGTTCGCCACCGTTTATCGCAAGGAGCAGTCCGGTGAGCTCCACGGTCTTTCCCGTGTCTGGTCCCTGACACAGGACGACCATCACTTCATTGTTCGACCGGACCAGATAAAGGGCGAGGTGGTCCGGATACTCCGCGCCGCTCAGGGCGTGTATGAGCTGTTCGGGTTCCCATACAAGGTGAAGCTTGCCACAAAGCCTGATGATGCCATGGGCGACCCGAAATTGTGGGAGGAAGCGGAGCGGGGGTTGAAGGAGGCCCTGAAAGTGGCGGGTGTGGAGTATGAGCTCAAGCCCAAGGATGGAGCTTTCTACGGTCCAAAGATAGACATATACGTGAAGGATTCTATGGGCAGATGGTGGCAGCTCACCACAATACAGCTCGATTTCTTCATGCCGGAGAACTTTCACATGAGCTATGTTGATGCCAGTGGGAAGCGAAAACAGCCCGTTATCATTCACTTTGCCATCCTCGGCTCTCTGGAACGGTTCATGTCTGTGATAATTGAGCACACCGCCGGGAGGCTTCCTTTCTGGCTCGCCCCTGATCAGGTGCGTGTCTTGCCGGTGAGTGAGAGGCAGGCGGATTATGCGCGGGAGGTAGTGAATGAGCTCCGGGGCCTTGGGGTGCGGGCGGAGCTGAGCGCAGGGGGGACTTTGAGCAAGAGGGTATTGCAGGCAGAGACTGAGAAGGTGGCTGTGATTGCCGTCGTCGGTGAAAAGGAGAAGCAGGCGGGCAAGGTCAGCATCAGGGGTGGAGAGACACTGAGCCGCGAAGAATTCAAAGAAAGGCTTTTGTTGGCTGTGATGGAGAGGAAGAT
>CAYVAH010000015.1:0-16472 GCA_964449215.1 Candidatus Undinarchaeota archaeon
ACCCACGACAACTGGGTTAAAAGCCCAGCGCTCTACCAAGCTAAGCTACGGGCCCGGTAATGGGTATTGATTTTTCTGTTTTATAAGTTTCCCGGTCAGCCACAGGAGCCCGTTGGCTGGTCCGAGCCCTGGCTCAAAGTCTGGTTGCACCCCACCATGCCTTGATTCAAGGTGCACACAAAGCTCTTGATGCCCTCCGCTCCGCTCCTTGGCATCCCACTTATGATGTATCTGCCATTCACGAGGAAGGTCGGGCTGCTCCCGAATCCGAGGGAATTGCCAAAGGCTATGTTCTCCTTCAAAAGGTTCTTTCCCTCCTCTCCTTGCCAGCAGGTATCAAGCTGCTCCTTGTCTATGCCTGCCTTCTCGGCGCAGTTCTCCCACTCGTTTCCGGCGTTGCGGTAAACCGGAGCGATGCAGTTCAGGTAGTCCCAGAACTTTTCGGGTTCATTATTCTCTATGCAAACCTGCCTTATGTCCTCGTTCACCTCTTCCTGCCCATGCATTGAGGAGAACCCGTCCCCTGCCTCATTTGCCAGGTACCAGACATTGACATCCAGGTCGGGAAGTGCCTTCACAATCTCGGTCATGGCTTCTGCCGCTTTCATTCCAAATGGGCACTGACTCATTATGAAGAGGTCCAGCTTGCTGGTCTCCTCCGGTCTGTTGAGCACTGAAGGTCTTGTGGCCAGCACATACATGTTGTTCCCTGCAGGGGTGAGGTATCTCCCGATTGCACCATAAGCGGAACTGTTTTCAATAGCCCGGTCGAAGAGGAATATCGGGTAACCCCTTGCACCGAGCATCTCGTCGAGGTTCGTCCTGTCCGGGTCGATGACCTCCAGTTTTATGTTGGTGCCATACTGTGATCTCAGGCTGTTGGCCACCCATCCCGGGTTGCATATCTCATCCGGGCAGTCACCCGGGGAGATTACAACCATTTTGACCTCGGGCTCGACGATGGTCTCCCCGGTGAGCAGTTCAAATATGGTTTTGTTGAAGTCGCTGAACGGCCTTGCACCCACAATCCTGCTCTCCCCATCGTTGAAGACTATGGTTGGTGTCCCGGTGGCCCCGAGCTCCATGCTTTTCTTGTAGCTCTCCTCCAGAAGTCGCGTTCCTTCACCGTCCTTGCAGTTCTCGATCAGGTTGGTATCAATGCCGTTCTCCTTTGCGCACCCCTGAAAGTCGTTCCGTGCGTAGTGGCAGACGACAAAGTCAAGCCACTTTTCCCTGCCATATTTCTCCCATATGCACATCTCCCGAACGTTCTCATCGAGCTCTGCCTGTCCGTGCATGCTGGAGTATGTGTCCCCGTTCTTGGACGTGAGATACCAGACATGCCAGTCCATTTCGGGATACGCTTCGACTATCTGCGGGAGGGTGTCCTTCACAAATCTTTTTCCAAAGGGACAGCCGCTGAGTGTCACAACATCCATCCGCATCCCGCTGCTCCCCTCGGGAGCTTTTTGGAAAATGCCGGCAACCCGGGTCAGCAACCTGCTTCCCAGCGAGGAGCCGAAACTCAAAGTCACAATGCTCTGGTTCTCCCCCGTTATCTGCGAGGCCTGTTCCGCCCCGATTGTCTTCAGGTGGGGAACCGGCACAATGAAAAGCATCAGGGCAATCAGCCAGGCATATTTGGTTTCCTTCACAAAAGCCAGAACCTCGGGAACCTTTGTCATAGCCCCTCCAGTCTTCCCGCATTATAAATCTTTACAAGTCTGGCTTGACAAAACTTTTTAAACCCGTAATTTCTCCCTAACTGGTGCTCACTCTCAACAATTTAAGTAGAAAGATTTATAACTCACTTGATTGTGTGGAAGGAGTAGGTGAAGCTTTGTGAAGAATATGCTATCCTGTCTTGCTAAGGCTTTCTTTCGCGAGTACGGAGTGGCCCGTCACCACATAGATTCCTTCAACGTGTTCCTGAATGAGGGGATGCAAAGGGTGGTGAATGAGGTCGGAGCGATGGAACCCCTGATATTCCCACCCGGATACGAGAGCTATCGTCTCCTTTTCGGGAACCTCCGCATACTGCACCCTGTCGTGAGGGAGGCTGATGGCTCTTCGAGTCTTCTGTATCCCATGGAGGCAAGAATACGGAACCTCACTTACTCGGCACCGGTCCAGCTTGAGGTGATTCCGGAAAGGAATGGAGTGAAAGGCGAGCCGGTCTGGGCGGACATAGGTGAGATTCCCATAATGGTCCGCAGTGACAAGTGCCTTCTCCACGGGTTGAGTGACGAAGAGCTTGTGGAGGTCAGCGAGGACCCCTACGACCCCGGGGGCTATTTCATTATCAGCGGAACCGAGCGGGTGCTCATGAGCATAGAGGACCTCGTGCCGAATGTTCCCCTGCTTGAGGTTGTCAAGTCCGGGACTTCCGAAGAAGTGGCAAGGCTGTTCAGTGAAGTTCCCGGGTTCCGGATTCCACATCTTTTCCAGCGCAGGGGAGATGGGGTGATATATGTTTCCTGGGCGAGAGTTCCGAAGATTCCGCTTGCAATAGTGCTGAAGGCTCTGGGCATGGAAACCGACCAGGAGATAGTCTCCATGATTTCTGAGGACCCGGAATTCGTTGAGGACATCATGGCCAACATTGAAATGCTTGAGGAGGTCGAGACCCAGCAGGATGCCCTTGAATACATAGGCAAGAAGCTCAAGATAGGTCAGGGTGCACAGTACCGGATTGAGCGTTCAGCCTACCTGATAGATAACTATCTCTTGCCCCACATAGGGACCGGGAAGAGGTTCCGGCCGGACAAGGCTCTTTTCGTCGGTTCAGTTGCCGAGCGGCTGATGAAGTTCCACTACGGCAAGCTTCCTGAAGATGACAAGGACCACTACGGGAACAAGAGGCTGAAGCTTGCGGGCGAGCTCATGGAGCAGCTGTTCCGTGCCGCTTTCAAGACACTTGCCAATGACATGAAATACAGTTTTGAACGCATAGTGAAGCGGGGCAGGGAACCGAGCCCGGTCACGATCATTCGCAGCCAGTTGCTCACGAGCAGGATAGAAAGTGCCATGGCCACCGGGTACTGGATAGGTGGTCGATCAGGTGTTGCCCAGCACCTGCAGAGGCTGAATTTCTTTGACACAATAAGTCACCTCAGGAGGGTGATGAGTCCGCTGGCCAGCGGTCAGCCCCATTTCGAGGCCAGGGAGCTCCACCCCACCCACTGGGGAAAGCTCTGCGTTGCCGAAACCCCTGAAGGGTCAAACATAGGTCTGCGTAAGAACTTTGCCCTCTTTGCCAAGCTCAGTTACAGCACCCCTGAGGAGGACGTGAGCAAGCAACTGCAAAAAGTTCTGGAGGAGGTTGGAGTTGGTAGACATAATGCTTAATGGGAGGGTTTTTGCGAGGGTGAAAAAGTCCCAGGCGAATCGTATTGTGAAAAAGATGGTCAATCTGCGCAGGAAGGGGAAGATCCACCCCGAGGTGACCATAGCATATATTCGAAGGAGGGAGGAGGTCAGGATAGACACCCAGGGTGGCCGTGTTCTCCGTCCCCTGATTGTTGTGAGAGCGGGGAAGCCCCTGCTGACGAAGGAAGACCTGAAGAAGCTTGAGAAGGGGAAGATAGAGTGGAAGGACCTCGTGAGTAAAGGGAAGGTGGAGTTCCTCGATGCCGAGGAGGAAGAGAATGCCCTTATAGCCGTGGATGAGAAGGACCTCACACCAAAGCACACCCATCTCGAGATACACCCGATAACCCTTCTCGGTGTCCCGGGATCGCTGATACCCTATGCCAACTACTCAAGGGGTGACAGGGTCAACTACGGGACCAGCAAGGGTGTCAAGCAAGCTGTGGGGATATACGCCCTCAACTATCCAATCCGGTTCGACACCTTCACAAACATACTTCATTACCCGCAAAGCCCCATAGTGAGGACAAAGCTGCACGACGTCCTTGGCTTTGACCATCACCCTGCCGGGCAGAACTTTGTGGTGGCAATGATGACCTGGGAAGGCTATGCGATGGAGGATGCCGTGGTTATGAACCGGGCCAGTCTGGAAAGGGCTATGGCGAGGAGCACATATTTCCGTCCATACTCGACGATTGAAAACAGGTATCCGGGAGGGCAGGAAGACCGCATAGAGCTTCCCGGAAAGGATGTAACGGGGTACAGTGAGGATGAGGATTATGCGAACCTCGATGAGGACGGGATAATCCACCCGGAGAGCTGGGCGAGGAGTGATTCTGTTCTTGTTGGCAAGACTTCACCCCCGCGTTTCCTCGGAGCCATGAGCATATTCCGTATGGGAGTGGAGTCCCGGAGAGACACAAGTGAAAGGGTGAGGCATGATGAACAGGGGTGGGTTGATTCCGTTCTCGTTTCTGAAAACATAGATGGGCGAAAACTTGTGAATGTGAAGGTGAGGGAGGACCGCTCTGCAGAGATAGGTGACAAGTTTTCTTCCAGACACGGTCAGAAGGGGGTAATAGGGCTGGTGGTCCCGCAGGAGGACATGCCATTCACAGAAAGTGGAATTATCCCCGATATGATTACTGACCCTCACGGAATCCCCAGCAGGATGACATTTAACCAGTTGATTGAGTTCATCACAGGGAAGGCAGGGGCTCTTGAGGGCAAGTTCATGGATGGCACTCCCTTTGAGGGGGACCCTGTCAAGGAGGCCACGGAGATTCTGAAGAAGCACGGCTTCAGGTCCTCGGGGAAGGAAAGGATGTATGATGGCAGAACCGGTCGCGCCTATGAGGTTGAGATATTCACAGGGGTGATATATTATCACAAGGTCAGGCACATGGTGGCAAACAAGATACATGCCCGTGCCAGGGGGCCTGTCCAGATGCTTACGCATCAGCCTACCGAGGGCAGGAGCAAGCTCGGTGGTCTGAGAATGGGGGAGATGGAAAAGGACGCCCTCGTTTCCCACGGGGCTTCACTGCTGCTCAACGAGAGGTTCAGCTCCGATAAGACAAAGGTTCCTGTGTGTACAGGATGCGGGGTTACAGCCATTAATGACTTTGTGAAGGACAGGGCATACTGCCCCATCTGCGGTGGTGAAGAAATTGAGTGGATTGAGGTCAGCTATGCCTTCCACATCCTGCTTCAGGAGCTTATTTCGATGGGGATCTACCCGAAGCTTCAGCTCAGGGACAAAGGGTGGTTTGATGAAGATAATTCGTAAGGAGATTGGGAGCATAAAGTTTGGGGTATTCAGCCCAGACATGATTCGGAAGCTCAGCAGCATGGAAGTGACGGTCCCCGAGCTGTACGACCAGGACGGGTTCCCCGTCGAGGGGGGGTTGATGGATCCGAGGCTCGGTGTTGTGGACCCCGGGATGAGGTGCCGGACCTGTGGTGGAAAGGTCGGTTCATGTCCCGGGCACTTCGGTCATATCGAGCTGGCAAAACCCGTTATCCATGTCCGTTTCGGGAAGGAGATTTTTGACTGGATGAGCACCACCTGCCCTTCCTGCGGCAGAATCAAAGTTCCCCGGGAAAAGAGGGAGAGATATTTCAAGTTGCTTGAAGTGGTGGAAAGGGAGGGCTCCTCAAGGGACAAGCTGCAGCTCCTTAAGGAAATCCTGAATGAGGCCAGAGGTGCCAAGACATGCCCATTCTGCGGGGAGGTGCAGCCGAAGGTGAAGCTGGAAAAGCCAACAACATACTACCGTGACGGGGAAAAGATGACACCCTCTGAGGTCCGTGAGTGGCTTGAGAAGATACCTGATGAAGACCTTCCCCTGCTTGGGATTGATTCGGAGGCTGCCAGGCCCGAGTGGGCCGTTTTCACCGCGCTGCTGGTCCCCCCGGTCACTGCCCGGCCAAGTATCACTCTCGAGACGGGTGAGCGCTCCGAGGATGACATGACCCACAAGCTTGTGGATATAATGCGTATAAACACCAGACTCAAGGAGAACATGGCCAGCGGTGCTCCTGCTGTTATTATAGAGGACTTCTGGGAATTGCTTCAGTATCACGTCACGACAATGATTGATAATCAGGTTTCCGGTGTGCCTCCTGCGAGGCATCGCGCCGGCAGGATGCTGAAGGGGATAGTCCAGAGAATAAAGACCAAGGAGGGAAGATTCAGGCGGAACCTTGCAGGAAAGCGTGTGAACTTCTCTGCCAGGACTGTTATAAGCCCGGATAGCAGAATAAGCGTTGATGAAGTTGGAGTGCCCTTCGAGATTGGCAGGGTGCTGACCATCCCCGTTTATGTTACGGAGGATAATGTTGAGTGGCTGAGGGAGCTTGTGAAGAAAGGCCCTGAGAGCCTGGAAGGAGCAAACTACGTGATAGACGATGAGAAAAACCGGTTGCGGGTTACTGACTTTAACAGGGAAACTCTGGCTCAGCAGCTGCAGCCGGGGTGGATTGTGGAGAGGCATCTCACGGATGGTGATATTGTTTTGATGAACAGGCAGCCGACCCTGCACAGAATCAGCATAATGGGCCACCGTGTGAGGCTTCTTCCGGGGAGAACTTTCCGGATAAACCCCTGTGTGTGTCCCCCCTATAATGCGGACTTCGACGGGGACGAGATGAACCTCCACGTCCCGCAGGGTGAAGAGGCGAGGGCCGAAGCCCGTTACCTTCTCGGAGTCCCGAGGAACTTCAGGAGCCCGAGATTCGGGGGGGTCATTGTTGGTGGGTGGAGGACACAGCTTTCGGGTCTGCTCCTCCTGACGCGGGATGGGACGGAACTTACGAGGGAGGAGGTCCAGCAGCTTCTTTACTCCATTGGTGCTGAGGTTGAACTGCCCAAGAAGGACAAATTCACGGGCAAGGAAGTTTTCAGTTTCATTCTTCCCAAGGACCTTTCTATAAGTTTTGGCAGTTCAGCAGGGAAGACCGGCAAAGTTCCAAAGAAGGATGCAGAGGTGGTGATAAAGAAGGGTCAGCTTATCAAGGGTGTTATAGACAACAACGCTGTTGGTTCCTTCAGCGGGGTTCTCCTTGACAAGATTATCCGTGATTACGGGTGCGACTATGCTCTTGATTTCATGAACAAGATGACCAACCTTTCTCTCCAGTATCTTTCAATGAGGCAGATGACCATCAGCATTGAGGACCTTGAAATTCCGGAGGAAACCCGGAAGGAGATAGGGACAATAGTGAAAAGGGCTGAAAGACGTGTCTATAAAATGATTGAAAGATACGAGGAAGGGAAGCTGGAACCCTGGCCCGGGCTGACAGTTGAGGAAACCCTTGAGAGTGAGATAATCAACAGCTTGAACAGGGTCAGGGACGAAGCCGTGGGGATAGTCTCCCGGACATTTAACCTCCCGAATCCCGCAGTTGTGATGGCGATCAGTGGTGCGAGGGGGAAGTTGCTGAATATGGGGCTGATCTCCGGTCTGGTGGGTCAGCAGGCTATCAGCGGGAGCCGCCCGCGGAGGGGATATTACAGCAGGAGGACGTTTCCGCATTTCCCGGAAGGGGATATAGGGACAAAGAGCAAGGGCTTTGTTTCGAGTTCATACTCCCGGGGTCTGGACCCATTCGAGTTTTTCTGGGTTTCGGCTGCCGGGCGGGAAGGACTCACGGACACAGGTGTGAAGACTCCAAAGAGCGGTTATATGTACCGGCGGCTCAGCAACGCCCTCCACGACCTCAAGGTGGAGCACGACGGGACTGTGAGGGATGACTCCGGGACAATAATTCAGTTCATATACGGGGAGGACGGAATAGATGTGAACCGCAGTGACTTCGGTTCAATAAACATTGAGAAGATAGGAGATGAGTTGCTTGCTTCCAGAAAAGCTAAATGAAGAGGTTGAGAGGGTTGCCAAGGAGAAAGGGATCAAAGGTAGTCTGAAAACTAAATTCAAGAAGGCTGTTGAAGACGCCTACAGGAAGATGAGGGTGGAGCCGGGCGAGGCTATTGGTCTTGTGACCGCTCAGAGTGTGGGCGAGCCGGGCACGCAGCTTACCATGAGGACCTTCCACTACGCCGGTGTTCTTGAAATGAACGTCACTCTCGGTCTTCCCAGGGTGATTGAGATTGTTGATGCCCGCTCGACCCCTAAAACACCGATGATGACCGTGTATCTCAAAAGGGAGCTGGCTTCCGATGAGAAGGCTGCCAGGAAGGTTGCGGCCAGGATAAGGGCGACCAAGCTCAGGGACCTTGTTGATGAGCTGCGGACGGACCTGCTGGACAAAAAGCTTAAAATAAAGCTTTCGGAAGAGCTCCTCAAGGAGTTTGACATTGATGTGGACGAGGTTGTGAAGCAGGTCCGGAAGAGGGTCAAAGGTGTGAAAATAGAGAACGACGGGAACCGCATCCTGGTGGAGCTGAAGAAACCGAGTATGAGGAAGCTATACAGGCTCAAAGAGAAGCTTCTTGATGCACATGTGAAGGGCACGGAGGGTGTCAGATACACGCTTGTGAGGAAGGAGGGTGACGAGTTTGTCATCTACACTGATGGGTCGAACCTGAAGGCCGCGTTGAAGGTGGAAGGTGTTGACCACCGCAGAACAACAACAAATGATATAAACGAGATTGCTGAAGTATTGGGTATCGAGGCGGCCAGGAACGCCATAATCCACGAGCTCCGCTCCGCCATGGAGGGTGCGGGCGTGACCAACGTGGATGTGCGCCACCTGATGCTGGTCGCGGACATGATGACAGCTGAAGGTGGTGTGAAGGCCATAGGGAGATACGGTCTGGCCGGCGAGAAGGCAGGTGTGCTCGCGAGGGCGAGTTTCGAGACCCCCGTGGTCCACCTGGTCAGGGCCGCCTATATGGGCGAAGTCGACAGCTTCCGTTCAATAATAGAGGACGTGCTTGTCGGGCAGCCCGTCAAGGTTGGAACGGGGACAGTGAGACTGCTGATGAAGGTGTAGTGATGGACTGGAGAAAGGAGCTGCAGGCTGCTGTTAAGGGTGGTAATTTTGTGCTCGGTGTCAAGCAGACTTTGAAGAGCCTGAAGAAGTCCCAAGGAAAGTTTGTTGTCATGATTGTTGACTGCCCTGAATCGAAGACCATAGAATACTATGCCGGGCTCGCGAAGATTCCCGTTTACACCTTTTCCGGTGGGGGGATGGATCTCGGAGCCACAGTGAAGAAGCCGTTCAGTGTTTCAGTCGTCCTGGTGAAGTGAATGAAACTAAAGATTGACAATGAAACGTTCCGGTATCTGAATGCTTTTGGCACCCTTACCGGCGTGTCTGCCCTTGACTGCTTCGAGCTGCGGGACGAAGTTGTTTACCTGGTTGAGCCCGGGAAGATTGGGATAGCTGTCGGGAAGGGGGGATCAAACATAAAGAAGGTTGAGAACCTCTTGAAAAAGAGCATACGGCTTGTGGAGTATTCCAGCGACCCGGTGACCTTCATAAGGAATGTGATTTACCCCGCGAAGGTGAAGAACGTCTATATTTCCACAAAGAGTTCCGGGGAGAAGGTTATAAACATCCAGGCAGATGCAAGGCTTAAAAAGGCTCTTATGAGAGATGGAAAGAAAATCTACCGGCTCCTGTCCATGCTGGTGGAAAGGCATTTCCCCTCTTACAGGGTTGAGGTGTTGCAGGAATGAAGAAGACGCGCGGGTATTACGCGGCGAGGAAGCTCTTGTCCAGACGTAAGTCCAGCAGGCGTTTGCAGAAGGTCTGGCGCCAGAATTTCTACGGGACGAAATGGAAGAGGGACCCACTTGAGAAGGCTCCGCAGGCAAGGGGCATAGTGCTCGAGAAGGTCGGTATTGAGGCCCGCCAGCCGCACTCCGGAATCCGCAAATGCGTCCGCGTCCAGCTCGTGAAGAACGGAAAGCAGGTCACTGCCTTCGCACCCCGGGATGGAGCCGTTAACTTCATAGATGAGCACGACGAGGTTATAATCGAAGGCATTGGCGGGCGAAAGGGAAAGAGCTTTGGTGACCTTCCAGGGGTCCGTTTTCGGGTGATAAAGGTCAATGGCGTGTCTCTGGAGATGATACGCACGGGCAAGAAGGAGAAGAAGAGGCGGTGACCATGGTTCTGGTTTTTGGCAGGTGGGGGACGGAGGGGATTGAGGTCCGCGACAAGGGACTCCAGGAGTATCTGGGTCTTTCCCCCGTTGAGGTTCCATCGACCGGTGGAAAATGGGCAAAGAAGAGGTTCGGTCGCCGGAAGTACAGTGTTGTGGAAAGGCTCGTGAACAAGGTCATGGTCACAGGCCACATAAAGGCGAGTAAGAAGCATGTTTTCACGAGCGGCCGGAACAGCGGGAAAAAGCTGAAGGCGATGGCCATTGTCGAGAAGGCCTTTGAGCTCGTGGAGAAAAAGACAAAGAACAACCCCATTCAGATTCTGGTCAGGGCCATCGAGCACTCTGCCCCGCGTGCCGAGGTGACCACCATAGAATATGGGGGCATCCGCACGCCAGTGGCCGTCGATACCTCCCCCATACGCAGGATGGACCTCGCGTTGAGCTTCATCACCAAGGGTGCTGCCCAGAAGTCCAACCGGAGCAAGAAACCGATTCACCAGGCACTGGCGGAGGAACTGGTGGCAGCTGCCCAGAACGATGCCAAGTGTTTTTCCGTTGACCGGAAGAGCATGATGGAGAAACAGTCCGAAGCGAGCAGATAATTGCATTCTTTTCATTGTAACTTTCAGAAAGCATGTTTTTCTTGAGTAGTATCACAGGATTTCCCCGCTGTGGTGCTGTAAATGGGTGACCACGAGCAGGTGATTTCACCAACGGATTATAGATATCACAACCCTGATGAAAAAGTGCAGGAATGTATATAAGTCTGCCTTGCCCCTTTGCTAATGTCCGCTTTGTTTGGACTACCACGGGGGTGGGTTCGTGGTCTGGGTAATCAAGCGAAACAAGGAACGAGAGAAATTTGATGAGAACAAGCTTGTGCGTGCGGTTTCCAGGGCCATAGTTGACGCCCGCGAAGGGGAAGGCGGTTATGCTTCTGAGCTGGTCTCCAGGATTGCTGCTGAGCTCGAGGGCAAGGAGGAGGTCAGGTGGGACAGGCTCAATGAGATGGTTGAGCAGTTGCTTGTGAAGGGGGGTTATGTCGAATCGGCGAAGATGTTTCTCCTCCACAGAATCTACAAGCTCTGGGCCGAGAAGCAGGGCAGTTCGCTCTTCGAGATCGACCCCCGGGACCTCGACTTCACCTATAACGCCCTGAAGGTCTGTGAGAAGAGGTATCTCCGCAGGGATGGGGAAGGTTTTGTCAGGGAAACCCCGACGGAGATGTTCAGGAGGGTCGCCCGGGCTATTGCTTCTGTCGAGACCAGATACGGTGCCACTTCGGAGGAAGCCAGGCGGATGGAGGACAGGTTCTTCAAGGCCCTCATGCTCAAGGAGTTCCTGCCGAACTCACCAACACTTATGAATGCCGGTCTTTCCCTCGGCCAGCTCTCGGCCTGTTTTGTGCTTCCCGTGGGTGACTCCATAGAGGAAATTTACAATGCCGCGAAATATGCGGCGCTGATACACAAGACTGGTGGTGGGACGGGCTTCAGTTTCTCCCGGCTCCGCCCGAAGGGCGACCCTGTTGGGAGCACGGGAGGTGTGGCCTCGGGGCCGATAAGTTTCATGAAGCTCTTTGATGCAGGCACGGAGGTGATAAAACAGGGTGGACGCCGCAGGGGGGCAAACATGGGAGTGCTGCGGGTCGACCATCCGGATGTCCTGGAGTTCATCAAGGTGAAGGACCCTGAAAACCAGGTTCTCAGGAACTTCAACATTTCCCTTGCCGTCACGGACCGTTTCATAGAGGCACTCAAGGAGGGCAAGGAGTATGAGCTGATAAACCCCCGGACCGGAAGAGTCGTGAAGAGGCTCAGTGCCGGGGAGGTTTTCGAGAAGGTCATTCACCAGGCCTGGCGGACGGGAGACCCCGGGATGATTTTTATAGATCGCATCAACACGCACCATCCCGCCAAGCACATCGGCCTCATAGAAGCAACCAACCCATGCGGTGAGCAGCCTCTCATGCCATACGAGTCCTGCAACCTCGCTTCCATAAACCTCAGCAAGATGGTTGTTGATGGGAGGGTTGACTGGGACCGTCTGCGAGAGACCACGCTCCTCGCCACACGTTTCCTTGACAATGTGATTGACGCCAACCGCTATCCAATTCAGGAGCTTGACACCATGGCGAGAAAGACGCGGAAGATAGGACTCGGTGTGATGGGATTCGCCGACATGCTTATCCGTCTGGGGATCCAGTATGACAGTGAGGAGGCTATGAAGCTCGGGCGCAAGCTGATGAACTTCATAAACTACTGGAGTCACTACCAGTCCGTCCAGCTCGCAAGGGAGCGCGGGGCCTTCCCGGCTTTCAAGGGCAGTGACTATGAGCGTGGTCTGTTCCCTGTGGAGCTTGATGGTTTCAAGGCCGAGAACATACCCTCCCTTGGGGTGGACTGGGACTACCTCCGGGAGGAGGTGAAGAAGGGCACGAGGAACCTCACCAATACCACAATTGCCCCGACAGGAACCATAAGCATCTTGGCGGGCTGCTCCAGCGGGATCGAGCCGATATTTGCCATAGCCTTCCGCCGTGTCGTGCTGGAGGGCACCACTTTGCTTGATGTGCATCCGCTTTTTGAGAAGGTGACCAAGGAGATGGGCATCTACAGTGAGGAACTGATGGAGCTTGTGGCCGAAACGGGTTCGATAGCCCACCTCAACCTTCCAGAGGAGCTCAAGCGGGTTTTCCGGACAGCGCACGATATCGCTCCCGAGTGGCACGTCCGTGTGCAGGGCGAGTTTCAGAGGTATACCGACAATGCCGTTTCTAAGACCATAAACCTCCCGCATGATGCCCGGCCTGAGGATGTGGCCAAGGCTTACCTGACCGCCTATTCGCTTGGCTGCAAGGGAATCACAGTCTACAGGGACCAGAGCAAGAGCCAGCAGGTGATATACTTCGGGCTTAAGGAGAAGGAGGCCGCCAAGGAGGCAGTGGAACTTGCGAATCTCCATGTCAGGATGCCACAGGAGCCAAAGACGCCCCTGGTCGGTTTCAAGATTGAAAAGCCGAAGGTTGTTGTTGATTCGAATTATTCGGGGGGGTGCACACATTGCGACCTCTAAAGAAGGTAATTGAGGAGCTCCCGGGAATAGAGGGGCTCGAGAAGCCGGTTGTTCTCCTCCTGACCGGCGAGGGCAAGGGGAAGACCACGGCAGGGATAGGTCAGGTCGTGAGGGCTGCGGGTCGCGGATACAAGTGTGCCGTGCTGCATTTCCTCAAGGGCGTGAAGGTGGGTGAGGACTATGCTCTCGAAAGACTCGGTGTGGATGTGTTTTTCAGTGGTCCTGATCACTTCATAGATGTTTACAACCCGAAGGAAGAGGAGAAGGAGCTGGTCCGGAAATTCTGGGAGGAGATGAGGGGGAGACTCAGGGAGTATGATGTTGTCCTGCTGGACGAATTCAATCTCACCGTTTTTTCCAGGATTATAGCGGCTGAGGAGATAAAGCCATTGATTGAAAAGACACCCCCGTATCTGCTAATCCTTGTGGGGAGGAGAGCCCCGCCGGAGCTGGTGGAACTCGCTTCTGTGGCGAGTGAGGTCCGGCTTATAAAACATCATTACCCGAAGGTCGGTGCTATGAGGGGGCTGGAAGCTTGAGCTATCACCTGAGCGTGCTTGGATACGGTTACTCCCGGGAGCTTGAGGCTGAGAAACCCCTCGCGGAGGAGCTTCTCAAGCTGGATGCCCGCTTCACTTCCTTCGAGTTCGGTAGTTTCCTTCAGGAGCTTGCGGGCATGAAATACAAGGAGGTGGACGGTGGCTTCTATTCCTGGATGATATACAGGGAGGGTGCCCCTGTTCAGGAAGGTGTGAGCCTGCTCCAGCCCCGTGATGGTGAGCGCATATATGTTGTCTATCAGTTTTTCCCCTCCGCGTCCAAGATGGAACGTCGTCTTGTTCCTGTTGAGTATATGAAACCGCCCGGCGGGCCGGCGCCTCCTGACTATGAGTTTGTTCCCCCCGAGGAGTATGCGCTTCCGGAGCTTGTGGAATACAGGGAGCTTGGAGATGTGGAGGAGTGGACTCCCGAGTTTCCCGGGCAGGTGGAGGAGCGCCAGGTTGTGGAATACTCGAAGCCAAGGTTCACGGAGCCACAGCCGGAGGTTGAAACATACCAGCTGGTCCATCCGGAGCCATCCCCCCCGGAGGAGAGGATTCCGCTCTTCGAGAGTGACTCCGAGCTGGAGCGCTTTCTCATGGAGCTGCTTTCAGTTGCAAGACTTTCATTCCTCCTGCCCGCGCCGGTTGAGGAGCAGGTTCCTCTCCCCCTGATCCGGGTATAAACTTTTAAACCCCTGTTTCGAAGCGCTAAAGTAGGTGACGCTCATGGCGAAGAAAAAGGACCTCAAAGAAATGCTGCTCAAGATGATGAGCAACAAGGAAAGGATAAGGAATATCGGGATAGTGGCACATATAGACCACGGGAAGACCACGATGAGTGACTCCCTGGTCGCTGCGGCGGGGATGTTGAGCGAGACCATAGCCGGCGAGGCTCGCTGGCTCGACTCCGATGAGGAGGAACAGCAGCGCGGTATCACCATAATGTCCGGTAACGTTTCCATGGTCCATGAGGTCGGTGGAGAGGATTTCCTGATAAACCTCATAGACACGCCAGGTCACGTGGACTTCGGCGGTGAGGTTACGCGTGCCATGAGAGCTGTGGATGGGGCCGTCGTGCTCGTGGATGCTGTTGAGGGTGCCATGCCACAGACCGAAACGGTGCTCCGCCAGGCTCTGCGTGAGCGTGTCAAGCCGGTCCTTTTCATCAACAAGGTTGACCGCCTTATCAAGGAGCTGCAGCTCACTCCGGAGGAGATGTCCAATCGCTTCGCCAAGATTATTGCCAAGGTGAACAAGCTTATTGAGCGTTACTCTCCGGAGGAATTCAAGAAGGAGTGGCAGGTTGGTGTTGAGTCGGGCACCGTGGGCTTCGGTTCTGCAGTTGACCGCTGGGCCACGAACCTCGACACGATGAAAAGCACGGGCATAGGATTCAAGCAGGTGCTTGACCTCTACCGCGAGGGGAGGGTGGAGGAACTCCGGGAAAAGGCGCCCCTGCACAAGACGATACTCGACATGGTCATCAAGTATCTGCCCACGCCCCTTGAAGCGCAGAAATACAGGATTCCCCGGATATGGCGGGGGGACATCAGCAGTGACGTGGGTAAGGCGATGCAGGCCTGTTCCGATGACGGGCCCCTTATGGCCGTAATCACGAAAATAGTGAATGACCCGCACGCGGGGGAGGTTGCGAATGTCCGCATATTCTCCGGGAAGGTCAGAGCGGGGCAGGAGGTCTGTCTTGTGGGAGCCCGCTCCAGGGAGCGGGTCCAGCAGGTGGCATTCTACAAGGGACCCTTCCGCATCCAGATTGAAGAGATGACTGCCGGCAACATAGCCGCTCTGGTGGGGCTCAAGTCCGCCCAGGCCGGGGAGACCGTTGCATATTCGCTTGAAGCCGACCCGTTCGAGGAGATAAAGCACATATTCGAGCCCGTCGTGACCAAGGCTCTGGAAGCGGAGAATCCAAAGGACCTGCCCAAGCTGGTGGAAGTCCTGCTAAAAATGAGCAAGGAGGACCCGACCATCAAGGTGCAGGTGAACCAGGAGACCGGGGAGATACTGATGAGCGGTATGGGCGAGCTCCACCTAGAGATAAAGGAGAAGTTCATCCGGCGCGACTGGAAAATACCCGTGAAGAGCTCGCCGCCCATTGTGGTTTATAGGGAGACAGTTGGGAAGCGTGCAGGTCCCTATGAAGGCAAATCGCCCAACAAGCACAACAAGCTCAAGATTACGGTGGAGCCCCTCGAGAAGGCCATATATGACAAGATAGTCGCGGGGGATATTCCTGAAGGGGTGGTCCGCAAGGGAAAGGACGAGAAGACCATTAAGGAGCTGATGGATGCAGGGATGGACAAGGCCACAGCCAAGAGGGTCGTGACGGTGAAGGGCAACAACATCCTGGTGGATGCCACCCGCGGTATAGTGCATCTGGGTGAGATAATGGAAAGCGTGATAAACGGGTTCAACGACGTGATGGAGCGCGGGCCTTTGGCCTTCGAGAAATGTTCCGGGATAAAGGTCATACTTGAAGACGCCAAGCTTCACGAGGACTCAATCCACCGCGGCCCGGCGCAGATAATTCCTGCCGTGCGCGACGGTGTGAAGGGAGCGATGGCCCATGCTGACCCGCACCTGCTCGAGCCCATTCAGACCATTCGCATAGATGTGCCGATGGAACATATGGGTTCCGTCACATCCCTGGTGCAGGGTCGCCGCGGGCGCGTGCTTGAAGTGTTGCAGGAGGAAAGCGAGCATGTGGCCGTTGTTGCGGACCTGCCCGTTGCAAAGATGTTCGGTTTCACCAGCGATCTCCGCTCCGCGACAAATGGCATGGGGCACTGGTCGCTTATCGACAGCCGCTTCGAGCCCCTGCCCAGGGAGCTGCAGAAAGAGACCATTCTGGCAATTCGCCGGCGCAAAGGAATGAAGGAGGAAATATTCGG
>CAYVAH010000016.1:0-16107 GCA_964449215.1 Candidatus Undinarchaeota archaeon
TCTGCAGGCATAATGGGAACCGGAGCGGGAAGCGACCGTCCCAGCCGAGGCCCAGCCTCACAACCTTTTTGAAAAGGTTGATCAAAAGGTGCTGTCTTCACCTCCGGTTCGACAGCACTTATGTATGCAAAGTTGCTCCGTGAGGCAAGCGCTCCGCTCGGCCACCTTCTCACGGTTCACCAGCCTTTTTTATATCACCACAACAATTACTTACGTGAACACCACCGAGGCCTTCCACCTGACAATTGCCACCATACTCTTTGTGGGTCTGTTCTCGTTCATCATGCTACCGCCACCGCTGAACCGGTTCGGGGAGGTTGTGCAGGGTATGGCGTTCACAGCATACAAGATTTCAAGAGCGCTGGGGCTCGTAACAGATGCCACCATGTGCTCAATGGCAGACCAGTGGAACTTTGGAGGAATGACGGCCACGCTGGAAAGTGGGGAAAATGTCAGCTGTGGGCTGTTGAAGGAAAAAAAGATAGCACTTTTGCCAAAGGAAAGGGAGCTCTATGGTGATGAACTCGGCGGGTATGTGCAGGAGGTGTGGATAACTAACAAGCTCGTGGTCAACAAAATGTTCTTCGTCACATATCTCGTCCTTGGGCTGGTTGCTGCAGCGGTGATAACAGACATATTCATAACAATAAGGGGAAAGCAATATGCGGGTATTTCGGGGTTCGGGCTTATGGTGGCACTTGCCCTGTCCATAACCATGGTTTTCGCCCGTCTGGGAATTCTGCCGGAATTGATGGGCCTTTTCGCGAGCGTTGTGGTCGGCCAGTTCGTCCCGGGCGTGTTTCTGATGGCGATGAGCCTCAGTGTTGTCTGGTGGGTGATCAGCCAGATATCCCTGGGGTACCACGTGGCGAAGGAGAGCTACAGGACATTCGCGGCAGTGCGCGTGGCAGCCAGAGCTGATGTGGAGAGGGGAAAGAAAGCGCTGGAGACCGTGGAAAACCGGTAAAAGCTTATATCTAACTACTGGAAGGTAACTTATATGAGATACGAAGGACTGCTTCTGGCAGTTTTGATGGTATCCGCAATGGTGGCTCCCGCAGCCGCACAGGGACTTACAGGGGAACGGATTGAAAAGAGCCTGAATCCACTTGTGGCGCTTATCCAGGGTGTCACAAGAATTGGCTGGACCCTCACAAAGCTGTTCGTGGGAATGGACGAGGCGAGCATGGCTTACTTCGCGTATGAGCTTGGCTTCAGGAGGGATGAAGTCTATGTGGATGACCTGGACGTCTACACGGACCTGACAATGACCTCCACAACCACAAAGGACTGCAGCGTGGGTTCCTTCGCAGAGTATGACATTGGTGGCCCCTACGATGGGGTCATACATGCAAGATGCACAGATAATGCGAATGAAGATGAAGTGGATCCGAAAGACATGGTGTGGACTGACTACAACACAACGCTCAACATGAACAACATAAACGATGCTAATGAGGACGGCAGGAAAGACCTCGCAGATGTGTTCCACTACATCAGCTATGGACTTTCCAAAAACGTTGAAGTTTCCAACAGCGCCAAGGGGCAGATAATGCTGTTCGCCCTGTTGATACCGCTCGGGATGCTCACATTCATGCTGTATGACTTCTTCCTGAGCACGGGAATTCTACACAGGGGAACTTCAACAATAATCAGCCTGGGAATCGCGCTGATAGCCGCAAGGTCAGGGGTTTACACGGCGCTTTTGCGGATGATAAGCGACATATTCGGAGCAGGAGGGTTCTTCCTGAGCATGCTTAGCATCTACCTGATTCTCGCCATACTGTTCTGGTTCTACGGCGGAATCCTGAGGAGCAAGGCAATTGCGGAAAAGGAGGAAATGGTGGCCAACGCAGTGGTCGCAGGATTCGCAGCGGACCTCAGCAGGGGACTCCTGCAGAAACAGACCGCGAAGAAGATGGCTGAGGAGGAAAAGAAATAACCCCCTCTTTTATTTTTTTATAACGGGAAAGCTTTTTTACTTGGGGGTGGCTTTATTTCCGTGGCTGTGAATTTCACGCTGAATGAAAGCGTGGGGATGCTGCAGGAAGTGGGATTTTTCAATTATATCCTGCCCTTGGGCATATTTTTCCTCATACTCTACGGGATACTGGATAAGTACGGGATAATAAGCAAGGACAAGAGGGTGAACGCGCTGACCTCGCTGCTCATCTCGGCATTCATACTGCTCTATGCCTATGTCAATCAGCTGGAATGGTTTTTCTCCCTGTTCTATACCAAGATGAGCATTGCCATACTGATTCTTCTGTTCGCAATGACCCTGGCTGTTTTCAGCTTCAGGGCGCTTGACGAAAACAACATGATTCCAGCGGGAAAGAAGAAGGTCTGGAGTGCCGCCATGATAATAATGTCGGTGCTGATAATGAGCGCCGCTTTTGAAAGCGCACCGGCACCCCTCGGGGACTGGGCAGCTGACGTCAGCGGGATTGTCCTGTCGCTCGGAATTCTCGGCGCGGTTCTGTCCTGGTTCATCGGTGGCGGGGAGGAAACGGGTGAGAAGTGATGGGAATAGCTGAAGTCGTGGCGAAGGCAGCCAGCATGGGTTTCTACCAGTTCTTCGCCCCATTTGCGCTGGTATTCCTGCTCACATACGGGGTGCTGCTGAAGTTCAAGCCCTTCGGGGATTGGAAGGACAATACCGCAGTGAGCATGATTTACGGCGTTGTGTCATTCCTGGTCGGCACCTTTGTGCTGCTCTTCGGCCTGAACGTCTACATAGAGACCTTCCTCGCCTGGGTGCTGGGAAGGGCGGGCATCATAATGATTCTGTTGCTGGCCGGTCTGATAATAGCCGCCTTTGGATTCGGAGGGAGCAAACTTGGTGAATGAACGGCAGATCTGGGTCGTGGTTGGTCTTGCGATACTCGCATTCCTTGTGGTGACAACCCCCGGCTGGCAGGAAGTCCTGGGATTCAATTTCGAGCTCAACCTCGGCAAGTACGCCCCCGCTCTCATCCTCCTCGGGTTCATGGGCGCACTGGTCGCTTTCGTTCTTGTGGGGGGGAATCAGGGCGGTGAAGGCGGGGAATAAAAAGTGTTATAAACTCTTAAGTAGTATCATAATTTATGATGGACAATGAAAGGATAAGGAAGTACCTGGAAAACCCAACAAGGGCAAACCTCAACTTAATTGAAACGTGGTGGATGGACAGGAAGAAAATCAAAATCCCGGATGATGCTCTGAAATCCGTAATAGAGAAGTTGCTCAAAGGTTACGACGAATCCAGTGCGCCGGAGTTTGAACGAATGACACCAAACACCTACGGATTGACTCAAATATCGAAGTTCGTCAAAGGGGGGGAGAAAAAGATCAAGCAGTTGCTGAAAGAACAGTTCTTCCATGAAATTTCAAATACCTATGACAGAATAATTGACAGTTATGCCAAAACAGGGGAAAGAGTAGTCCTATACTCAATAAAGCCCCTCTTCGAGCTAACAGAAGAACCACTGTCACGTAACCAAGTCGTGCGTATCCTAGAGAAAGCAGGAGAAATGAAACAAAGCCTGGATGGCCTCTGGGATATAATGGAAAAGTCCTCGGAAAAACTGCTGAAATCCTACAAAAAGTTGCCCAGAATGATAAACAAAACCACATTCTACGTCAAATAATTTTTTTATTTTTTTATAGCAGCACTCTGGCATTCTGTATGTAGGTGACGTCCAGCTCCTTGTCCACAACGGCAATCACAAGGCTCTTTTTCACGGAGTGCGCCACCCTGTTTATTCCCACAAGGGTCTTCATCTCCAGGCTGTCGTGCTCGCCAAGCACCCACACCAGAAACTTGGAGTGCTCCCTGGAAGCCCCGCGGGTGGGTTTCACACCCTTTTCATAGACGCGAAAGTCCGCCCCATACTTTGCACCCGCCCTGACCACATACCCCCTGGTCCGGAGGTCCCTGTAAACGGCATACCTCTGGAGAAAACCCTTCCTTTTCCGTGAAAAGAATTTTCTCACCTCTTCTGGGGACATCCCGGCATCAAGGTCTCCTTTCTCAACCAGGAACAGAACCTCCTCGGGGAAGAGCCACCTCCGCCCCTCCGCCTTCTCGCCAAAGCCTTTCTCGGCAAGGAAAGTGGCCTCGGAGAAACCCCCTTCCGGAACCAGCTCAACGGGTTGAGAACGTCTGCGTCCCCTCGTCATAAACCACAACACCCTTTTTCATCAACGGCTTGAGACGGTTGAACAGAGTATCCCGCACCGTTTCCTCAATACCCTCCCCCTTGAGAGCAGCATTCACATCCACAACATTCAGGGGCCCCTTCTCCTTCAGCACCTTGATAACGGGATTTCTCAAATTCGCCGATACCGGAACTGCTGGTGTGGCCTTCGAACCCTCCCGGACCTTTACGGGGACAAGCACCGGCTCCTGCGCAGTGGCGGCTTTTGCACCCCTCCCTTCCAGCTTCGCCACCCTCGCCTTCAGGTCCTCGACCTCCTTCCAGAGCTGCTCGACCTTGTGCTTCCAGTAGCCCCAGTAAGACTCCCCAGCCATACCCTTATATTGCGCAGGAGGTTTATAATACGTGTTGATTGAAACCGCGCTTTCGCTGAGCGCCCTGCTGCTCTACAGGAAAACGCGGCTGCGCCCCCTGCTTTACTGCGCCGTTTCCGTGTGGCTCGCCTACTTCTGGCGGCCGCTCCTGCTCGCCCTGATAGCTTCGCTGTTTCTACTCCTGAGAGATGCGAGAAGCCTGGCAACCCTTAAATAACTCCGCGCCTTGGTTTTTCGATGCAGGGGGAGACAAACAAGAGGCTCAGCGGAATCGAAGAGCGCGTGAGAATCATTGAATCCAGAACGGAGGAACTCGCCAACCGCTTCGAGAGCTTCCGGATGAACACCATACGGTCACAGAGAGACCATGATGAAAAGATAAAGACATTGATAAGAGCGGCAGCTGAACTCAAAAGGCGAACCGATGAGTCGAAGGAAATACTGCGACGCATAGAGAGCCGGCTCCTGAAAACGGCGAGCCGTGCTGAGATAAAGGAAATTGAAGCCTACCTTAATCTGCTTAACCCTGTCAATCTGGTCACGAGGAAAGAACTGGAAAGAATGTTAAAAGGTGATTGAAATGGGATTGCTTGGAAGAATATTTGGTAAAGGAAAGAAGGAAGGTGCGGGTGACCTGACCACCCGGATAATATCAATGAGGCAGCAAGGGATGCCCGACCCGGAGATTGCGGAGACTCTTTCGAAGGAGGGTGTGCCACCTGAGGCTATCGATGATGCCATGGCACACGCCAACGAAGGGGCGATGCCACCGCTCCCACCGCCGCCGCCTGGAATGCCAGCGCCTCCCCCTGCGCCCCCTGCTCCAGCGGGGCCCCCGGGGCAGGTAGCAGAGCTTGAAACTGAATCGGAGGACGTTGAGGCCCTTGTGGAAAAGCTTGTGGCCGAAAAAACGGAAGGAATGGAAGTCCGAGTCAAGGATGTCGAGGCGGACATGGGGAAGGTGAGGGCGGACATACAGGAACTGAAAAACACCGTCACGGAGCTGAAGCAGAAATATGCCGGACTCCAGGAGGAGAGCCTGGGGAAGATTGAGGAATACGCGAAGGAACTCGAGAATGTCGGCGCTCAGATAAAGGCCATGCAGAAGATTCTGCAGCAGATAATTCCGCAGCTCGGTGAGAACATCGCCCAGCTCCAGCGCGTTGTGGGGCAGGTCAAGAAAAACAAGAAGTAGCTACAGCCGGTAGGTCACGTAGCCATGCGGGTAGCCCAGGCTTAGCAGTGAGTAGTAGTCGGTGCCAAGGTTGAGCTTGAGGGCAGTCCTTTTCAGGGCTATCGAGTTGATGTCGAACATGTACCGGAACACCAACCCGAGGGTCAGCCCAAAAACGTGGAAAAGCTTTGACCAGGCCTTGCAGGTGAAGCACTCCTCAAAAAGTATCATGGGGAGGAGAGCCGCATAGGACAGGGGGAGCGGAACCACCCCCACAAGGTCAGGGAGCAGGTAACCTATCATGCCATAGATACCGGCTGACGCTCCGATTATGGGCTGGGCAAACATAACTGGAATAAAAAGGGGGACCACGGAGGAAGCGAAGAACACCCCGATAAGGCGGCGCTCGTCCTCACCGGTCCGGTGGGCGAGCAACCACACCAGCAGGAGGGCCACCAGGTTGAGGGCCAGGTGTGACTGCGAGGCGTGGGAAACCATGAACAGCGGGTCCGGGTGCGAAGGCGAGAAGAAATGACCTGCTGAAAAGGGGAAAAAGGCAATGAGAAAGACGGCGAGCATGAGGATTAGCACATAGAAAAAAGGAAAAGGAAATAAAAAAGGGTGGCGGTTATTCACCCTCAATACAGCATGGTCTTCCTCAATTCTTGCGAATTCTTCCTCATCTTTGCCCTTCTGTATGCCTTTCTTGCCCACCCGTATACCGCCGCACCCGCTATGGCAAAAGGCAGAGCCGCAATCGCACCGAGCACCAGCCCCGCTGGAACAGCAGCACCGCCCCCCACGCCGGCGGCAGCAGCCGCTCTCCTGAGCTTCGGGTGCTTCTTTTTCTCGATTCCCGGGATCCTACCCTCAACCTTGCGGTAGCCGCCGAGAACCCCCGAGTATACCTGGGCACGGTAGTACTTCTCGAACAGCTCCTTGACCTTCTCTTCAGTGTTGTCGCTTTCAATGGGGTGGATATACACAGAGGAATATGGCCTCAAGCTGGGTTTTCCGTCCTCGTCAACATTGTAGAAGACGAACTTCCCGCCCTTTCCTTCAATCTTTATTCCGTGACCTTTCATCAGGTCCTTCAACAGCTGCTTGCCATCGAGCTTCCCGGCAGTGTAGGTCTTGTATTTGAAGCTCTTCTTCCTCTTTTTGATTTTGCGGGCGAACTTTTCAACACCCTCCTTGAGAACCCCTTCTTCAAATTTTTTATAGGAATCTTTTGCCAGCTCCTTCGAGGCCTTCCTGCCCAGCCACACCACAAGCGACCTCGCCGTGTGGGCGGTCAGAAAAGCCCTCTCCTGTTCCTTACCCAGCGCGGTATAAGAGTCGACCTTCTTTATGTGTCCGGAAACTTCCTTGATAGTATCCTTAAGAGAACCCTGATAAAACCAGTCGCTGAGCTGGGCAATCTTTTTGGCCGCTTCTTCATAGTCAGCGCCACCGACCTTGAAAACATGCTCCCGGATCGCCTGTGCTATTCCCCCATACAGGGACTCGAACATGGACGACTCCGGTCGGGTAACCCCGTCAATCTTGTCTTTGTACCCCTCAAACAAAGAATCTTTGGCGATCTTGAACAAACCCTTCGGGACTGGCTGTGGAGTACTGGTTGGCATATCACTAATGAGGGATTCTCCATTTATATAATTTGCCACTTCTTCGTGACTATTAACTATGGAGCCCCACAGCTCCTCCGGAACCGACAGGGCAACCCTGGTCCTGTCATTCCACAAGAAGCGGCAGACCTTCCGGTCACCTTCCGTCTGCAGGGAGGAGCGGACATGCCCGGGGAGCTGAGACTGCGTGAAAAAACGCCAGAAATTCTCCGCCACGTAGTCCATGACCTGCCTTTCTTCCCGGCTGAATTTCTCCGCCGTGCCTGAATTGTCCCAGCCATCAAACGTGAACTTCTTCTCCCAGCGGTCCCCCAGCCCCATCGTGAGCTCCCGCACCTCCCCCCGTGACAAAAAGAACCGGTAAAGGGTCTCGCTGGTTTCGCTCCCCTCCTTAGTTTTAATTTTCACATTCACCTCGAACCCTTGCCCTTCCTCCTCCACCCCCCGCTCCTCCCCTTTGTCTTCCTCCACCTCCCCCCGTATCCTGTCCCCAAAACACCTGTCCAGAATGTCGCAGAAATTGTGAAGCGGGATGCGAATCCGGTATATCTCCCCGTCCTTGCTGAACTCAAGATGCAGATAAGAATCAATCCGGTAACGAATCTCCTTCCCATCAAGCTTCAGCTTGTGGGAATATTCCAGGTAGTTGAGGTAATTCCCGTCCTTCTCCCTCTCTTCGACATCTTCCAGCATTTTTCCGATCATATCCCTCTTCGTCTCCTCGACCAGGTTTTTCATATCCTTCAGAACATCAGAACCCTTGGCAAATCTTGTGAAGCGCGGAAGCGAGTTCAGCTCCGTGGCGGACACAAGCTTGCCATCCACAAGCAAATGATACACATACAAACGATCCGAGAACTCAACACCCTCCAGTTCCTTCCCACCAATAAGGCTCTCAATATTTTCATTTACGAAGCTCAGGTATCCGGGATCGCTCCCGCTCGTCTCGGAGATCTCAGGAAGCCTCCTGCCCCCCTCAAACTTATTCCGGAACCAGCCCCTAAACTTCTCAGCGCTCCCGGGCTTCTCAACATAGACCTCAACGGCCTTCTTCGGTCCGCGCCTGAAGCTATCCCCTGGATACTTTGGAGTGTAGCCCTGCAGTCCTCCCATTACAACTAATAAATGATGACACTTTATAGCTCTTCCTATAAATCAATATACCACTATGAAATAAAAACCTTTTAAATTCCCGCCCCTCCACTCATACATGCTTGGAATCCTGCTCACCCTGATGCTGCCGGCGAACTTCCTGCTCCTCAACGCCACGGGTCCGGTGTTCTTTGACGGGGAGCCGATAGCCTTTGTTTATCTGAATGGCACCCAGGCCGCCGTGAAGCTCCCCCTGATCCCCGGAAGCCACGAAGTTATGCACGACGGAATGCGGTCAAACCTGTCATTCTTTGAGCTTGAGTGCAGCACGGAAGGGCGACTACTTTGCAACGTCACGGCCGGCACGGACATAACACTCCCATACCAGATAATCTGCGGAAAAACAGCAGGTGGGGAGCTCTCGATGAAAAGAGGACAGGTCGAAAAAATAGAGGTTGGTGGGTGCGAGACTGCAAGCCTGAAAATCGGGGATTACAGCAGGGAGTTCAACATAACCAGGGTCTTCGAGAACTACATCGTTGTTGAGGGTGAGCAACAAATCACTGTCCTCCAGGGCGATAGGGTTATATTGCAGAAATTTGGAAAGGGATATGTGGGCTTCCCCGAGCTCCTGCCGGGAGAATACTACGTCAAGGCAGGTTCCCTGGAGGGAAAGCTCGTGGTGAAGCCCGTGGAATCCGCCATGTACGGCTACGTGCTGTCGGCGGTGATAGTGATGGCAACAATCGCCCTGCTCTGGATGGGATAACATGAAGGTTCTCGGGATAGACGAGGCAGGTAGAGGGCCTGTTATAGGCCCGATGGTAATGGTGGGGTTCCTGGTGGATGAGGAGAAAATAGAAGAACTGAAAAAGCTGGGCGTGAAGGACTCCAAGCAGCTCGATGCCCCCACACGGGAAAGGCTGAAGAAGGAGCTCGAGAAGATTGGGAGGGTCTTTGTCAGGGTCATAGAACCCCATCAGATTGACGCCTTCAACCTGAACCGGCTGGAAAAGATGGCAACACGGGACATAGTGCTGGAAGCCTCGCCGGATAAGGTGGTGATAGATGCCTTCGAAAAAAACCTGGAGAAGAAGCTGGCGCTGGATGTGGGGCATGGATTCAAGGGCGAAGTCGTGGCGGAGCATAAGGCGGATGAGAAATACCCGGTGGTCGGGGCGGCAAGCATAGTGGCGAAGGTTCTGAGGGACGAAGCCGTGAAGAGAATCAAGGAGGTCTATGGGGATTTTGGCTCCGGTTACCCGGGGGACCCGAAAACAGCCGAATACGTGGAAAAACTAATAAGGTCGAGGCAGAGGCTCCCCGACTTTGTGCGAAAGAGCTGGGACACCGTGAAGCGCGTCCAGGAAGAAGAAGCACAGGTAAAACTCAGAGACTTCTTGGAAGGCTGAAATTCTCCTCGAAAAGCTCCTCGTGAACATAGAGGGGAACACCCAGCTTGATGCTGATGGCAAGGCAAAACCTGTAATCCCCCGCCACCGTCCTTCCCTGTGCGGTCAGCACGTTACAGGACAGTGAACTGCCATAGGGAATCAGCTCAAGTCTCTGCAGGTAAGCGGGGTCAATAAGTTCCGGAAAGAAATCCAGCGGATCCCCGGAGGAATACACCACGTCAGTCGGATCCGGGAGCTCGAGCCGCTTCCCACCACCGGTGAGCAGGAGCTTCCCACCGGACCTTTCCAGATCAACCCTGACCATGCCGTCAGTTCCGGGGAAGAGTGGAGCCATCAGAGCCGAAACGGCCAGAGCAAGCAACAGCAACAGCAGGAGCTTATTCACGAAACCACCCGTTCCAGGAGTTAAAATAAGTTCTCGTAGATTTTAACCACGGCGTTCCTCACGGTCTCGAACACCTCTTCCACACCCGTCTTTTCCCGGACTGTCTTCCACGTCGCGTTCTGCAGCACCTTGGAGACCAGCACCAGCCCTTCATCTCTGGACAGGAAATCCCCGCCCGAGAGGAAATAGCTCCGGGCAAGCTTTGCAATCAGGTCGGCATCAAGCTCATAGACGTGCTTCCCCGCCAGAAAAAGCTCCAGTCTCTTCCTGCTGGTTTCCCCAAGTTCAAGCTCCGGGGAAAAGTGGAAGCATCGCAACAACTCCAGAGCAGTTTCCGGGTCCATGTCCCAGTACACATCCCCCAAAGAATCAATGAAGCGGAGAGAAAACTCACGTGAAGCCTTACTGCACAAGCCCGTTGCTTCTCGGGACCGGGGCTTCAGAAAAACCACAGAATATTCCCCACTCACCGGGTTCCTGTGAGGGCTGAGAGCCACAGGGACATAGCCGTTGCGGGCCCAGAAACGAACAAGGGGGGCGGAAGCACCGAAACTCGCCCCAACCCAGTCAAGCTTCAGGTCAAGGGATGAAAGGGAAAAACTCCCGATCCCCCTGCGCCACAGTTTCGGGTGGGTGACAATCCGGACTATCCTGGCACCCTTCAGCCTTGAGAAATCCTCGAGGCCGTAGTGTCTGTAAAATATGTCCGGTATCAGGTTGCCTTCCCCCTCCCCGGGAGGAGCTCCCCCCTCGTAGGCGAACTGGACCACGCCGACAACCTTCCCGGAGCTGAGGGTGAGCTGAACAAAGTGGTGGGGAGCATCTGCAAGCGTCTGAAGGTCATTTGGCGTGTTCCTGTAGTGCGCGGTGACAAGCAGACCGAAGGTGGCGCGGAGGAGCGCCTCGTCAGAGAAGAGCTCCTTCGGGTCGGGGACCTTCGCCACGAGCTTTCCAACCCCCGCGGGGTCATCCGGCTCCGCATCCAGGAGGAAGGTGTCAAAAAGCCATGCTTCCACCGGGTCTCCCCGGGCATACCTCACGGGCTCCTCCATGCTGAGCCGCCTGCACTCCCCAAGGAAGGGCAGGAAACGGAGTGTGAAAGTCCTGCCAGAACCCTCATATCCGTGGATGGTGGTGCTGAAGACCACGGGCTCCTTGCCCGCGAGCTCTTTGAGAATGGGCAGGGGAATGCCAGAAGCCTCATCCACCACGAAGAGGTCCGCTTTCCTCCGGAGGGCCTCCACGGGCTCTTCAAACACCACCTTTATCTGTTTCCCGAGCAGTATTCCGTTCTTGTAGCCATAGGGTATGCCAAGGACCTTCAGCCCCCTTTCTATGAACTCGAAAACCGTGGAAACACCCTCCCTGGAAGGAGCGACCACAACCACCTCTGTTTTTCGTCCCCTGAGCGCACGGAACCCTGCCACGAACAGGCCAAGGGCCGCACTCTTACCCCTCCCCCTGTTGGCCGTCAGCACAGCCTTGCCTGTAAGACCTTCAAGCCCTTTCAAAACGTCTATCTGGTCCTGCGTCCTGGCCAGTCCGTAGATTTCCCTCGGGAGCTCTCCATCGGGGAGCTTCAGGCTCCGGGGTGGGGGCGGTTCGACCCTCAGGCTCTCCTTGTCCCATCTTCCACCCCGCCACACCCATATACCCTCGTGCTCGTAAAATTTCCTTATCATCCTCGGAACGAAGATGTGCCGGCAATCCTCCAGGGTGTAGGGGGGAGTGACAAGACGCTCATGGTGCTTCTGCTTCCCCACCACCCAGTCCTCGAAGCGGGGCGTGATGAAAACCACCAGACCACCACCGCGGACGGTCGGAACCACCCGGGCAATATCATTGGCAGAAAAGGAACCGCGGAGGTCAAGGACAAGGTTGTCGTAGGTCTTCCCCAGCACCTTACTGGAGTCGGAGACGCGCAGGAACTTGAAACCCGGGAGCTCAAGGGAATCCCACCCTACCTGCAGACCTTCCAGACCACGAACCCAGCGAGCAACCTTTCCCACATCATCAGTGACAACCATCCGCCTCTGGAAAGCGGCTTTCGCCGACTCTACCACAGCACCGAGCACATCATTCAGACAGGGCAGTGTTTTAATATTTCACCGAACTGGAATACATATGGTCACCCTCGGGGAGCTCCAGAAGTTTTTGATGGAAAAGGCGATAATTTTTCCCACTGCAGAGCTCTACGGAGGGATGGCCGGCTTCTTCGACTACGGACCGCTCGGGGTGGAGCTGAAAAGGGCCGTCAAGCAGGAATGGTGGAACTGGTTCGTGAGGGGACGTGAGGATGTTGTGGGGATGGACGGTTGCGTGATAACCCACCCAAAGGTCTGGGAAGCAAGCGGGCACACCAAAGCATTCCACGACCCGCTGGTTGAGTGCAAAAAATGCAAGAACAGGTTCAGGGCCGACCACCTTGTAGAGGACAGGCTCAAGATAAATGTGGACGGGCTGGAGCTGAAAGAGCTGGAAAAGCTGATAGGAGATAACCAGATAAAGTGTCCCCGCTGTGGTGGAGAACTCGTGGAGCCAAAGCAGTTCAACCTCATGTTCTCCACGCAGGTCGGGGCAGTGGCAGGGAATGTGGCATATCTCCGGCCAGAGACGGCTCAGCTGATATTCGTCGATTTCCCGAGGGTTTACAAGGCGAGCCGGGCAAGCCTGCCCTTCGGAATTGCACAGGTTGGCAAGGCCTTCCGGAATGAAATAAGCCCCAGAAACTTTGTGTTCCGCAGCAGGGAATTTGAGCAGATGGAACTCGAGTTCTTCATAAACCCGAAGTCGGAGCCACCGGAGATCCCTGAAGTGGAGGCGCAGGTGTGGACGAGAAAAGCACAGCCGGGGGGAGAGCCGACCAGAATGAGCTTCAGGGAAATGGTGAAAAAAGGCATTACAAGTGGCTGGCACACATACTGGCTCGCCCAGAGCTGGCTGTTCTTTCTGAACCTGGGACTTGACCCAAAGGACCTGAGGCTCAGGCAGCACACCAAGGAGGAACTGAGCCACTACTCGCAGGACACCTGGGACGTGGAGTTCCACTACCCCTTCGGGTGGAAGGAGCTGGCTGGAATAGCCAACCGGACGGACTATGACCTGAAGCAGCATGCAAGGTTCTCCGGCAGGGACCTCTCTGTCCCTGAGGGAGAGAAGAAGCTCTACCCGTGGGTGATTGAACCGAGCTTCGGGGTGGACCGGCTGGTGCTCGCCCTCCTCGCGGGAGGGTGGTACAGGGATGGAGAAAGGCAGGTGTTGAGGCTGAAAGGTTCCCTGGCACCAATTCAGGTGGCGGTTTTCCCCCTTGTGAACAAGGATGGGATGCCAGAAAAGGCAAGGGAAATCTACAGGGAGCTCTCAAGCTGCTTCCGGGCGTTCTATGATGAAAAGGGATCAATAGGCCGCCGCTACCGCAGGCAGGACTCCATAGGCACCCCCCTCTGTGTGACCGTGGACGGGCAGACCCTTGAGGACGGGACCGTGACGGTGCGGGACAGGGACAGCATGGACCAAAGGCGTGTCAAGGTCGAGGAGCTGAAGGGGGCTATCTGGAGTGAAATTTTTTAAATCCTTGGGAGGGGGTAGGCCATGATTACCCGCTTCGAATACGCGAGAATTCTCGGCGCCAGGGCTCTCCAGCTATCACTCGGCGCCCCGGTCCTCATCAAGCTCCCGAAGGATGTGGACAAAAAGGACACCCTGGAGGTCGCCAAGTATGAACTTGAGAAGGGCGCCGTCCCCATAGTGATTGTGCGGGTCTTCCCCAACGGGGAAAAACAGGTTGTTGAACCGAAGCTGAACTGAATGAACCGCTGGAGAGTTCAGACCAGCACCTAGTAACCCTCGATTCCGACCTTTTCACATAGCTTCTCAAAAAGTCCGTCGATGGGTATCTCCGTGGCCTTCCCTGTGATGGAACTGCCATAGACCACCCTCCGGCCTTCAGAGTCAAGGACCATCCAGTCGCCGCAGATTCCAGGGATGAGCTCGAGGCGGGCAGTCTTGTACCGGTCGTCCAAAAAGAATGAGATGCTTGGGGTGTGACGCGACGAGCGTCCAAGCTTCCCCTCCTCAAGGTCATAATAGAAGCTCCGATAGACCTTCCACCTGTTCTTTGCCGGAGACTTGAAAACGCTGGAGGAAATCATGTGGCCGTTCTGATAGAGGTCGTGCCTGTGCGCGTGGAAGTAATGGAGGTAATTCTGTTTGAACAGTCGGGTGTTCTGGCGATGTGAAACCAGAGTGACCCTGGGATTGCCCGTGAAAAAGAGCAACTTCGGGACCCTGTTCGGCTTCGCCACATAGAGCTCGTAGTCCCCCTCACACACCTCCAGAAAATCCTCCAGGTCGTCGCCTTTGAACATTCTCCCTTCCTCATTTACACACACATAGTCACTGACAACACCCAACCCCTCCAGGAGCTTATCTGTAGAAACAACAGAACCGAGGGGTCTGTCCACGGCCAGGAGAGCTTCTTCCTCCTTTGTGGGCTCGCGCAAGGACCTCAAACTGGAAACCTCACCGTTGTTCAGAGCCATATACTTTTTTCATACTCAATACATTTCGCCTCGTGATTTCCCTTAACCACGAACACGTTGTCACTCAACTCTTTGAACTTGCTGGACAACTCCTTGAGAAACAGCTCCCTCATGCTGTAATTTTTAAACTCGTCCACAAGGTCGCCCAGCGAAATTATCACATCCACCTTCCCGAAGTATTTCTTGACTCCCGAGAAATCCGGAAGAACACAGTGTGTATCCCTGATAAGTAGTGTCGTCCCGACCATACAAGAACAATCTAAGAATCATATAAACCTATCGAAAACAGCACCAGGGAGCGTGCTATCGACTCTTTGTAGTAACGCTTGAATACTTCGAGCCACTTGCGATGCTCCTTCCAGGAGGGCTCCTCCTGGAAGCACGTGTTCATGAGCACAAGGGGGTCAGGGGGAGCGGTGACGCCATTCCCCACCATGCGGCGGACCTGGTTCCAGAGAAAGCCCCTGGAGAAAAAGTCCACATAGGGGATGCCGTGCGTTTCCCCAACCCGGACATCCAGGGTGCGCACCGTGTCCTTCCTGGAACGGGTAAAGGCGGCAAAGTCATGCGTGCCCTTGAACCGCAAGAGTGCCTTGGGATCCCCCTCAACAAGAAAATACCTGTAGTGCCTGTGCTTCACCCTCGGCAGCTTCTCCACCCGGGCCTCCGCCCAGAGAGCCACATCATGCAGTTGCGCGTTCACCCTCCCGAGCTCCACCTTCCTGTCAAGGACCAGCACATTGCCGAGTGCGGAAACACCGGTATCTGTCCGGGACATGAGCCGGCAGCGACCACCAATAACCCGCTGAAGCTCCCCCTCCACAGTGCGACGGTCCGGCTGGACCTGACTGCCACTGAACTTCCACCCCAGATAGGCAACCTTGTACAGCCACATCAGCTTCGCCTCGCATGAACCACAAAACGGAACACCCGTGGAGCAATCTGAATCTCCCGCCTGACCTCTTCCACTTTAAACAGCTTTTTTATCCCCGCAAGCTTCCCCTCCAGCTCCTCTGCGGTGGAACCCACGTAGAAAACCGCCCTGCCCCCCGGCTTCAGCACTGAATATGCCTCCCGGGCGAAACCGCCTGAGCCCATGGGCAAAGGAAGAACCACCAGGTCGCAGGGAGGAAGCTCCGCACATCTCTCCCTCACATCACCGCAGAGCAGCTTCACATTCCTGCATCCATTGACCCTCAGGTTTTCTTCCATATACCTGCAGGCAACCGGGTTAATCTCAATTGCATATATCTCCTTGGCCCGGGTGAATCGCGAGAAATACACGGGAATCGGACCCATGCCTGCAAAAAACACAGCCACGACATCACCCGGCTTCACATATTTGAGAAGCCTGCGAC